>JAKBBM010000017.1 GCA_021808545.1 Pseudomonadota bacterium
TGGACCGGCTCCCGTGGGGATTTTTTGAAAAAAGTCCCCACACCCCCAAAAACTTTCTCGATCCGTGTTTAGCGCAGCAACGCCTGGGCCAGATCGGCGATCAGATCCTCGGTATCCTCCAGCCCGACCGAAAGACGGATGCAGCCATCGGTAATGCCCAGCCGCGCGCGCTCCTCGGGGCCGATGCGCATATGGGTCGTCGTCGCCGGATGGGTGGCGAGCGACTTGGTATCGCCCAGATTGTTGGAGATGGTGACGATGCGCAGCGCGTTCAGCATACGGAACGCGGCCTCCTTGCCGCCTTGGACCTCGAACGTGACAAGCGTGCCCCCGCCCGACATCTGGCTCATCGCCAATTCGCGTTGCGGGTGTGAATGCAAGGTGGGGTAAAGCACGCGGGCGATTTCCGGGCTTGTCTCCAGGAAGGTGGCGATCGCCTCGGCCGATTTGGATTGCGCCGTAACGCGCAATTGCAGGGTCTCCAGCCCTTTCAGGATCACCCAGGCGTTAAAGGGCGAGAGACTCGGGCCGGTATTGCGGAAGAAGGGTTGGAACACCTCCTCGATCCATTGTTTGGAGCCCAGCACGGCACCACCCAGCACGCGCCCCTGGCCATCCATATGCTTGGTGGCGGAATACACCACCACATCGGCGCCCAGCTCCAGCGGCTTTTGCAAAAGCGGGGTGGCGAACACATTATCCACCACCACAATCGCCCCGGCCGCATGCGCCAACGCCGAAATCGCGCGCAAATCCAGAATTTCCAGCATCGGGTTCGAGGGCGATTCGAGCAGCACCAGCGCCGTGGGCCGGGCCAGGGCGGCACGCCAGCCTTCCATGTCCGCGCCATCGACAAACACGGTCTCAATGCCAAATTGCGGCAGCAAGGTGGAGACGATCCAGTGGCACGAGCCAAACAGTGCGCGCGAGGCCACCACGCGGTCTCCCGCGCGCAGGCCGCACATCACCGCCGCATGCACGGCGGCCATGCCGGTGGCGGTGGCGCGGCAGGCTTGCGCGCCTTCAATGCGGGCCAGCCGGTTTTCCAGCATCGCCACCGTGGGGTTGGCGAAACGCGAATATTGGTAATGCTGGATCTGGTTGGCGAAGACGGCCTCGGCCTGGTCGGCGCTCTCATAGGCAAAGCCGGAGGTGAGAAACAGCGCCTCGGCATTTTCATCCAGGCTGGAGCGGATGCGCCCGGCATGGATAAGATCGGTGGCAAGGCGGGTTTGGGGCTGTTCGGGGGCAGAATCGGACATGTCGTGGCCTAGCGGTTCATAATGATGTCCGGCCACGGGAGACCAGGGGCATATTGGCGCCTCAGCCTCTTTAGCGCGCTTATTTATCCAGAACGGTATGGGCCCGCCCGCCTCGCCGCAATCCGGCAGGACAAATCACGAGGTGCATTTGCCGTAATCCCCCCCGCTTGCGCGGTCAATGCCGCCGGACTAAGAAGAGGGCATTGGGCGGGTATGATGTAATGGTAGCCTGCTAGCTTCCCAAGCTCGATGCGCGGGTTCGATTCCCGCTACCCGCTCCAATTTCCCCATTATCCGCCGCCTGCGCCTGTTTCACGCCTCTTGCAGCATGCGGGCGTCCTGGCTTGAACGCGTGCGCGCGGACATGTTGCGCGCTGGCGTCAGCCGGAATTGCGCCATCAGCTCGGCCAGCCTGTCAGCCTCGCTGGCCAGGTTATGGCTGGCGGCGGTGGCCTGCTCGACCATGGCGGCATTTTGCTGGGTGATCTGGTCCATCTGGTTCATGGCACTATTCACCTCCGACAGGCCGGTGGCCTGCTCGCGCGTGGCCTGCGCAATCTCGTGCATAAGCGCGTTCAGCGCCGTCACCTGCGTGGCGATTTGGGTGAGGGCGGCACCGGTCTCGCTCACCATTTTCACGCCGTTACCCACTTGCCGGCCCGAGGCGGCGATCAGCGTCTTGATTTCCTTGGACGCCTCGGCCGAACGCTGGGCCAGGGCGCGCACTTCGGTCGCCACTACGGCAAAGCCGCGCCCGGCCTCGCCCGCGCGCGCGGCCTCCACCCCGGCATTAAGGGCCAGCAAATTGGTCTGAAAGGCGATATCGTCGATCACGCCAATAATATTGCTGATCTGGCGCGAGGACGCCTCAATCCCGTTCATCGCCTCGGTGGTGGCGCTCAGCACATCGCCCGAACGGCCAGCCGTATCCCCCGCGGCACCCGCCAGCGTCTGGGCCTGGGTCACGCTCTCGGCGGTTTTGCGAACAGAGGCGGTAATCTGGTCCAGGGCGGCGGCGGTCTGCTCCAAAGTCGCGGCTTGTTGCTCGGTGCGCCGGGAGAGATCGTCAGACGCCTGGTTCAACTCGCCCGCCCCGGCCTGCACGGCCTGGCTATTGGCCGCCACCTTGGCCAGCGTGCCATCCAGCATGTCCAGCGCCTGGTTCAGGTCGGTCTTGAGCTTTTGCAGGGTCTGCGGCACCTCATCCTCAAAGCGCTGGGCCAGATCGCCCCGCACCACCGCACTCAGCGTCTGGCCAATGCCCGCCACCACACGGTCGCGCGCCGCGCCGGCCGCCGTGAACGCCGCCTCGGTGTCCGCCAGCTTTGTCTCCAATGTGCGCTGAAAGCTGGCGGCTTCTTCCTCAAGCCGCGCGCGTTCGCGCAAATTCTCGGCGAATACTTCCACGCTGCGCGCCATGTCACCAATTTCATCGGGCCGGGCCACGCCGGGCACGCTGGCGGCAAACTCACCCGCGGCCAGCGCGTGCATCATGTTGGTCAGCGCATAAAGCGGGCCCGTGATCTGCCGGCTGACGGCAATGTAGGAAAGCAGCACCAGCAACAGCCCAAATGCCGCGCATCCATGGACGATATGGGCCTGCAAGCGCGAATGCGCCAGCGCCACCTGCACCGCATGATTGCTGGCGGCGGCGGCGGCATCGATCATCTGTTGCGCCGCCGGCACCAGGATCTGCAACCGGTCCGACAGCGCGTCGGACTGCGGGTCGAACTTGGCCATGAGGGCGTTACCGGCCGCCTGTCCCTGGCTGATATAGGCATTGGCCATGGTGATGCCGGTTGCGTCATAACTCTTGAATTGATCCTCGATCCCATCCAGGGCGGTGAGCGATTTTTGCGCCTCGCCGGTTTCATCGCCGGGCGCGATCCGCCGCAGCAGACCGCGCACGGTGGCCAGCTGCTTATAAAAATCCTGGTTGTAGGTATCCGCGTCCTTGAAACTTTGCGGATCGAAGGTGGCGGAGGCATCGGTCAGGAATTGCTGCACCTGCACCACATCGAGCTGCATGTCGCGCACAGCCTTCACCAGCGGCAAATATTGGGTCACGACGGATTGCGTCTTAACCTCGGTACGGGTGAGCTGACGCGCCTGGCCCTGCGCCATAACGGATACGCTGACCGCGATGCCGAGCATGGTCGCCCCCAGCACCAGCAGCATGATTCGCAATTTGGACCGGATCGATAAAGTGAACATGCGTGTCTCCCTGGCGCGCGTGCGGGCAAAGCTGCCCCGGCGTGATCTCACGCAGAAAAAAGTTTCGTTTCGGTTTGTCTGGCGCGATTATATCCAGGGCTGTTCGGGCCAGTCATGCTTGGGATAGCGGCCGCGCATGTCGCGCCTGGCATCGGCCCAGCCACCACGCCAGAACCCGGCGAGATCGGCGGTAATCGCAATCGGCCGGCCCGCTGGCGATAACAGGGCCAGCTGCAAGGCAATCCGCCCACCAGCCAGTTGCGGCGTGCGGTCGGTGCCATAAAAAACCTGCGCGCGGGCGGCGGCCACCGGCACCGGCCCGGCATAATCAATCCGCGCCGTGCCGCGCTTCAACGTCAAGTCCACCGGCAGTTCACGGTCAAGCCTTGCGGCACGCTCATGCCCCAGCCAGGCACGCAGCAGGGCCAGCACATCCACGCTCTTGGCCTCACGGATGTTGCTCATCCCGGCCAGATACGGCGCCAGCCACTCCTGCACCGTTGCCGCCAGCGCGGGGCGTGAGAGATCCGGATAATCCGGCTCCAGCCCGCGCATCAGCGCCACGCGGGCACAGAAATTTTCCGCTGCACCGCTCCAATCCAGCTGGTCGAGCCGGGTGGCGAGGGCTTGCGCCAGGGCGGCCTGGATTTCATCCGGGGCGGCTTGGGCGTTACGGTCGGCCAAAATCAACGCGCCCAGCCGCACGCGCTCGCGCACCAAAACGCCGCCGCTGGCGGGGTCGAACCCGGTTTCGCGCGTCACCTTCGCGCGGGCGCGCAAGGCGGGCGGCAGGGCGTCGGCATCGAGCGGCGCGGCCAGGCGGATTTTACCGCCCCGGGCTTCGAGCGAAGCCGCCACCAGAAGCCGCGCGCGGCTCAACGGATCGGCCGGACTCAACTGCCCCGACCCACCGCCAGAGAGGCGATAAGAGCCCGCCGCCCCGCGCGCCTGGCCAATCCGGTCGGGAAAGCCGGCGGCAAGCAGCGCCCCCGTCTCGCCGGCGGCCGGCATGTCGGCCCCCACCCCCAGCCGCTTGCGGTAGAGCTTTGCCGCCTGGCGGATGCGCGCCAGCCCCGCCCGGTCGCCCGCCGCGCGGCCAGCCAGCGCATCCAGCCGCAACTCCAGCGCAACCGAAGCATCGCGCCCCAGAGGGTCACGCTCTTCCAGCAGAGCGGCGATATCAGCGGCCAGCGCCCGCGCCGATGGCGTTTCGGCCGCGCGCATCATGGCGGCCAAGCGCGGGGCGGCGCGCAGCCGCGCCATCTCGCGCCCAAGCGGGGTAATGCGCCCCTGCGCATCCAGCGCGCCCAGCTCAGCCAACAGCGCATCCGCTGCCTTGAGCGCGCCCGCGGGCGGCGGATCTATAAAGGGCAAGCTAGCTGGTTCCTCGCCCCAGGCGGCGCAGGCCAGCCGCAGGGCTGAAAGTTCAGCGGCCAGTATTTCCGGCCGGTCGAACAGCGCCAGCCCCCGGTGCAGCGCCGATGTCCACAACCTGATCGCCACACCCGGCGCCAGACGCCCGGCACGCCCGGCACGCTGCTCGGCCGCGGCACGGCTGATGCGCTGGGTGGTCAGGCGGGTGAGGCCGGTTGCCGGGTCCAGCACCGGGGCGCGGCGATACCCGCCATCAATCACGATCCGCACCCCCGGTACGGTGAGCGAGGTTTCGGCAATGGCGGTGGACAGCACCACTCGCCGCCCCTCATGCGCGCGCAGCGCCTTGTCCTGCGCCTCGCGCGGCAGGTCTCCGTGCAGCGGCAGTACCAGGGCGGGGCAAGAGTCCAAGGCGGCCTGGGTGCGCCGGATCTCGGCCATACCGGGCAGGAAGACCAGAATATCACCCGCATGCGTGCTCAGCGCCTCGCGCACCACCTTGGCCGCCACCTCGGGCAGCTCACGCGGGGCGGTGAGATCGCGCCTCGCGTGCACAACCTCCACAGGATGCATACGCCCCTGGCTCTCCAGCACCGGGGCGTTGAGGCGGGCGGCGAATTTCTCCGCCTCGGCGGTGGCGGACATCGCCAGAATGCGCAATTCCGGCCGCAATGTCCGCTGCAAATCCAAAACCAGAGCCAGGGCGAGATCAGCCTCGAGGGAGCGTTCATGCACCTCGTCGAAAATCACCAGATTCACATCCGTCAGTCCCGGATCGGCGAGCAGGCGCGCGGTCAACAGCCCTTCGGTGATGACCTCTATCCGCGTCTCCCCGCTCACCGCGCGCTCCAGCCGGGTGCGAAACCCCACGCGCTGGCCCACGTCCTCGCCCAACAATTCGGCCATGCGCATCGCCGCCGCACGGGCGGCCAGGCGGCGCGGCTCCAGCAGCAAAATCCGCCCCAGCCCCGCATCCAACGCCGCCAGCGGCACCAGCGTGGTCTTGCCCGCACCAGGAGGCGCCACCAGCACCGCATTGCCGCCGGGCGGGGCCAGCACGCGCAGCAGGTCGGGCAGAATGTCGGCAACGGGCAGATCGTTCATCGCGCCCGGATACCAGAACGCCGCCCTTCATGCGATAGAAGCACCATGCGCTGGCTGTTCCTGTTCCTGCTGCTGCCGCAGCTCGCTCTCGCCGCGGCAAGCAATGTCTTTACCTCGCCGCATGATACGGCGCGGCTGATCTCGGCCGCCAATACGGCCTCTGGCGGGCAAATGCGGCTGGCGCTGGAGATATCGCTCAAACCCGGCTGGCATATTTACTGGCGCAATCCGGGGGCGGCGGGGTTTGCCCCGCAGCTCTCTTCCAGCCCGCCCGTGCAACTTGGCCCGCTGGATTTTCCCGCCCCCACGTACCTGAAGCAGGACGGTATTGCCGCCTATGTGCTCTCGGGCCATGTGGTGCTGCCCTTCACGGCCATGCATACCGGCAACAAGCTTGGCATTCACGCGCATTGGCTGGTTTGTTCAAATATCTGCATCCCCGAGCAGGCTTATTTCACCCTCATCCTGCCCGGTGGCGGCCCCTCGGCCGAGGCCGGGCTGTTTCCCAAAACGCCGCGCATCACGCCCTCGCCCTTTGCCACGCATCTTGCCCCTGGCGGGCGGCTGATCGTGACCGGCCCCAGTGCCGCGCAAGTGGCCAAAGCGCGGTTTTTTCCAGACCAGCCGGGCGATCTGGATGATGCCGCCCCGCAGCGCCTCAGCTTCACGGCAAACGGGTTCATGCTGCGGCTGCATTTCACTCAACCGTCCCCCACACCGCTGACCGGGGTGCTGGAAATCACCGATCCGTCCGGTGCCAAACAGGCCCTGGCCTTAAGCGCGGCGGCGGGGCCGGCCCCCAACACACCACCTTACTGGGCGCTGGCGCTGCTGGGCGGGCTCATCCTGAACCTCATGCCCTGCGTGTTCCCGATTCTGGCGATGAAGGCCCTCGCCCTCACACGGATGAGCGGCGCCGCGCACGGCCATATAAGGCGAGAGGCGCTGGGCTACACGCTGGGTGTTCTGGGCGCGATGCTGGCCCTGGCCGGGATTTTGCTAGGCCTGCGCGCGGCAGGGAACGATATTTTCTGGGGGTTCCAGTTCCAATCACCTGTATTCGTGGCGCTGGCCGCCTGGGTTGTGTTCGCCGCCGCGCTTAGCCTTGCCGGGCTATATACGCTGAACGCGCCAGGCTTCATCCGCCGGATCCCTGCCCAGCACAGCGTGGCGACCGGCCTGCTCGCCGTGCTGCTGGCCACACCCTGCACAGCCCCCTTCATGGGCGTGGCCATTGCCGCCGCCCTGGCGCTGCCAACCCTGCCCGCTCTGGTGATTTTTGTCTGCCTTGGGCTGGGGCTCGCCTTGCCCATTTTGCTCATCGCGCTGGTGCCATCCCTGGCCGCACGGCTGCCGCGCCCAGGTGTCTGGATGCGCCGGCTGCAGCACCTTCTCAGCCTGCCCATGTTCGCGAGCTTTATCTGGCTGGCTTGGGTGTTGTTTCGCCAGGCCGGGCCCGCCGGGCTTGGCCTGCTGCTGGCGGGCGCGGCCATTTTGCTGCTTGGGCTCTGGCGTAAACCGGTTTTGGCGCTTGGGGCCCTGGCCCTTTTGCCGCTGTTGCACGCGGCACCACGCCCAGCCCTGACCCTGCCCGGCGCGCAAGCCTATACGCAAGCCCGCCTAGCCAGCCTGCGCGCGCAAAACCGGCCGGTCTTTATCGACCTGACCGCCGCCTGGTGTGTCACCTGCCTGGTGAATGAAACCACCACCCTGGCCACACCCGCCGCGCGGCAATTATTCGCGCGCCACCATGTCGCCCTGCTGGTGGGCGACTGGACAGATAAAAACCCCGCCATCACCGCCCTGCTGGCGACCAATCACCGCGCCGGTGTGCCGCTTTACCTGTATTATCCGCCGCAGGCGGCAGCACCCATCATTCTGCCGCAAATCCTCACCCCCGGCCTGCTGGCCCGGGCGCTGAACCACTAAAGGCCGCGTACCATGGGCAAGATCGTCTGGCTCGCCTCCTACCCGAAATCCGGCAATACCTGGGTGCGCAGCTTCCTGCATAATTACATCTTGCGGCCCGAAACCCCGCACAGCATCAACGCGCTGCTCGAATTCTCGGTGGCGGAAAACGCGGCCGCCTTCTTTGGCGCAGACGGTAAGGTGCTGGACCCCGCCCAGGTGCAGCGTCTGCGCCCCGGCGTGCATGCGCAGCTCACCCAGCTGCATCCCGACCTCGTATTCGTGAAAACGCATAATGCCAATCGCGCGGTCGAGGGGATCGCGCTTTGCACGCCAGAGCACACGGCGGGCGCCGTTTATATTGTGCGCGACCCGCGCGATGTGGCGCTGTCTTACGCCGCCTATACCGGGCGGCCGGTAGATGAGATTATCGATTTCATGGCCCATGACCAGGCTGCCACCGCCAGCGATGAGCGCCAGGTGTTCGAACTGCTCTCCTCCTGGTCGGGGCATGTGCGCTCCTGGGTGGCATCCCCCAAACGGCTGCTCATGCGCTATGAGGATCTACTGGTCGAACCGGAACGTTATTTCGCCCGGCTGGTGCGATTCCTGGGCACGGGCACGGTGGATGAAGCCCGGCTTGCCCGCGCGGTCGCATTCAGCAGCTTTGCCACCCTGGCGGCGCAGGAAGCGCGAGACGGCTTTGAATCCGGCGGCCGCCACGGCCCATTTTTCCGAACAGGCCAAGCCGGACAATGGAAAACGCGCCTGACCCCCGCCCAGGCCGCGCGCATCGCCGATGCCCATGGCGAGATCATGGGCAAGCTTGGCTATTTATAATCTGGTATCGTGCGCCTCGACCAAGGCGAGCAACCCCTGCACAATTTGCGCGGGGCTTGGCGGGCAACCGGCGATGATGAGATCCACCGGCAAAATCGCCTCCGCCCCGCCCGCCACGGCGGCGGCCCCCTTGAACACACCGCCATCCACCGCGCAATCGCCCACCGCCACCACCAGCGCGGGCTCTGGCATGGCGGCACGGGCCTCGCGCACGGCCGCCACCATGTTGCGCCCGGCGACACCGGTGATCAGCAATATATCCGCATGGCGCGGGCTGGGGGTGAAGCTCAACCCATATTGGGTGAGGTCGTAAACAAGGTTTTGTGTTGCCCGTAATTCCAGCTCGCAGCCATTGCAGCTTCCCGCCGGCACATGGCGGATGGCCAGCGACCGCCCCAATTTTGAAGCCCCAACACGCTGGCGCAAGGCCCGGGCCAGCGCCGCATCCGCCTGAACAGGTGCGGGCGGGCGGGTGACGACATGGCGTAAAACGGTTTTCCAGACCATGGCTACAGATCCACCCCTGAATAGGAGCCGTTGATGGATTTATTGATCAACGGAAAATCGGCTAGAATGGCGGTCGTGGCGGCATGCTCCAGCAGCGGCCAGTGCAGCGTGCTGGGATCGGCGATGAACACATCCGCGATCATCCCGCTCTCAATCCGCAGCCAGTGCCAAACCGCGCCCCTGAAGCTCTCGGCCACGCCAAGCCCCATGCCGCTTTCCCCTGGCGGGGCAACGGCCAGCGCGCCCTCGGGCAACAGGCGCAGCAGCTCACGGATCAGGCGGATGCTCTCCGGAATTTCGGCGAGGCGGACGCGGATCCGCGCCGCGACATCGCCGTCCCGCTCCAGCGGCACGTCGAGCCCCAGATCGGGATAGGGCCCATAGCCGGGGCTAAGCCTCGCATCGCCCTCCTGGCCCGAGGCGCGGCCCACATAGCCGCCCGCGGCAAAGCGTTCCGCCAGGGATACGGGCACGATGCCGGTGCCGATTACCCGGTCCTGCAGGCTGGCATAATCCTCGAACACGCGCTTCAGGCTTGGCAATTCCGCCTCCAGCGCCGCCAGGGCGGCAAGAATCGCAGCCCCCCCCTCCCCGGCCAGATCGCCCGCAATGCCGCCGGGGATGACCATATCCATCATCAACCTATGGCCAAAGGCGGTGTGCGCGGCCACGCATAGGCACTCGCGCTGCCAGGCAAAACGTGCATCCAGAAAGGCAAAACCCGCATCCCCGGCCATGGCGCCTATATCGGAGGCGTGGTTGGCCAGGCGCTCCAGCTCGGCCATGATGGCGCGCAGATGAACGGCGCGCGGCGGCACCTCCACCCCCAGCGCGGCCTCGGCGGCATGGGCGAAGGCCAGGGAATGAGCCACCGTGGCATCGCCCGAGATGCGGGCCGCGAACCGGGCCGCCAGACGCGGCGATTTACCCCGGATCAGCCCCAACGTGCCCTTATGCGCATAGCCCAGCCGGGCTTCGAGCTTTAACACCTGCTCGCCCAGCACGGAAAAGCGGAAATGGCCGGGCTCGATAATCCCGGCATGGACCGGCCCCACCGCGACCTGATGCACACCCTCGCCCGGTGCTGCAGTCAAATCCGGCCAGGGGGCGGTGCCATCCTCGGCGCGGAAATGCTGGATGGCGGGCCGCGTATCCGCCGCCCCCTCGGCCGTATGGGTGTTCAGATCATGCGCTAAACGTTGAAACCAGCCCGCCCCTGCATGGGGCAATGCCGGATAGGCGCCATTTTCCAGCGCCACCGCCACCAGCTCACCAGGCTGGTAAAGCGCGTAGGCATGGCTGGAATCGGTCCATAGCGCGATGAATTTGCCCGGATGCGCCCGCCAATCCTGGGGAGAGAGCTGCTTCATCATTGCAGCCTCCCGGTCAGCCCCAGCAGCATATGGGCCACCACAGGCGGCATGAAAAAGGCGATGGCCACCATAATGGCCAGATGCAGCGCGACCAGATGCGTGACCATGGGTGTCGCACCCGGTTTGGTCCGCGGTGGGGCGGGGCCAAACAGCAGCGGCCCGAACTGGCGCAAAATGGCAATGGCGCACAGCATCAGCCCCAGCCCCAGCGGCAACGAGGCCCAGGGGGCGCGCTGGATTGTCTGGCTGACGATGATGAACTCGCTTACGAACAGACCCGAGGGCGGCAAGCCGGTGAGCGCGAACATGCAGCCGCCCAGGCCCCAGGCCACGTATTTATTGGCATGGAAAAGCCCGCGCAGATGCGAAAAACCATAATGGCCGGGCGCGGTGGAGCCGCGCAGCTCGGCGGCGCGGATCAGCCCCTGGAACAGAGCCGATTTGATCAGCGTTTGCAGCACCATATGCAGCAGCCCGCCAAAAATTGCCCAAGCGCCGCCAACACCAAAAGCCACCGCGGTGATGCCGGATTGCTCGATAGAGGAAAAGCCGAAAAAGCGCCGCGCATCGCGCCGCCGGGTCAGCGAAAAGGCGGTGAGCAGGATGGAGGCGAGCCCCAGCGTGAGCAAAAACGGCCCTGGCGCCATGGCCCCGCCGCCGGCGGTAAAATTGGCCTGCAGCAAATGGCGGAAACGCAATATGGCGATAAGGGCGACATTCAGGATCAACCCCGACAACATGGTGGTCAGCGGGACCGGCCCTTCGGCATAGGCATCTGGCAGCCAGCCATGCAGCGGCACGAGTGCCGCCTTGGTGCCGTACCCGAACAAAATGAAGACAAAGGCGAGGGTGAGCAGCGTGCCATCCATATGTGCGGCATGGGCCGAGAGGGCGCTGAAGCTCATGGCGCCAAAGCCCGGCCCCAAAGCCGGCTGCGCGGCTAAATACACCAGCATGGTGCCAAACAGCGCCAAGCCAATGCCAACCCCGCCCAGGATGAAATATTTCCACCCCGCCTCCAGCGCCGATGGTGTGCGCGGCAGGCTGACGCCAAGTGTGGCGGCAATCGTCGCGCCTTCAAGTGCGGCCCAAAGCAGGCCGATATTGTCCGCATACAGCCCCAGCAGCACCGACCCCAGCACCACCTGGCACATGGCATGATAAACCCGCCAGCGCCGCACACTCAAACGCGGTGCAGCCCCGCGCACATAGGCAATATTGGCAAGGGCGGTGGTGAGCCCCACAAACCCTGTGAGCGCGCCGAAGATCAGACCCAGCCGGTCGGCCCGCACAAGTCCCGCCCCCGGCGCCCAGAAGACCAGCAAAGTGAGCCCGAACACCAGCGCGGTGAGCCCGGCATTGGCGATCGCCCCCTGGCGTGGCGAACCCAACAGCCCCAGCGGCAGGGCGGCCAGCAGCGGCAGCAATATGGGCAGCAGAATGATCATCGGCCGCGCCTTTCGATTTCCTCGATCCCGGTGAGATCGAGCGTGTCGAAATGCTCGCGGATGCGAAACAGGAACACGCCCACGACCAGGAACGCCAGCAGCACCAGCAGCGCCACCGAAAATTCCGCCACAAACGGCATGCCCGGCATGCCAATGGCGGCCAGCACCAGCCCGTTCTCGGTGCAGAGAAACCCGATAATCTGCGCCAGCGCGCTGCGCCGCACGATCATCACCAGCAGCCCGAGCAGCACGACCGAGAGGGACATGGCCAGATCCTCCCGCGTGAGCGAGATGGCCCCCGGCGCAATCGGCAGCACCACCAGCACGGCGATGCCGATCAGGGCGAGGCCCAGAATCATCGAGAGGATCAGCGGCATCGCCGTTTCCACCGCGCGGATCATGTTAAAGCGCAGCACGATCTGGCGCAGGGCAAAGGGCAGCGCCAGCCCCTTAATGCCCAGCGTGATAAGGCCGGTGAGATAGAGCGAGACCTCGCCCTGCGCATAACCCTGCCAGAAGGCGGCGGCCGAGAGCAGCAGCGCCTGCATCTGGTAGAGCGTAATCATCGCCGCCAAGCGCCGCTGCGAGAGCATGGAGAAGGCGCACAGCAGGATGATGCCACCCATGAGATGCGCAAGGGAGAAGGTGAGATTCATCCGCCGATCCGCGCCGCGACAAACAGAAACACGCTGGCCAGCATGCCCAAAAGCATGGCCACGCCCAAAAATTCCGGCACCCGGAAGACGCGCATCTTGGCACTCGAAATCTCGAACACGGCAAGACAGACGGCCATGAGCGCAAGCTTGGCCAGCCACAGCGCCAGCCCCAACGGCCAGGTTAACAGATCATCCGCCCGGGCCATGCCAAAAGGCAGGAACACTGCGCCAATCAGGTTCATCCAGACCAAGAGCCGCAGCATCGCGGCGTAATCGAACATCAGCAGATAGCGGCCGGAATATTCCAGAATCATCGCCTCATGCACCATGGCAAGCTCAAGATGGCCGGACGGGTTGTCGGCGGGGATGCGGCCGGTTTCGGTCAGCGCCACGGCAAGCAGAGCGGCCAAGGCAAAGCCAAGCGAGACGGAAATGCCGATTTGCCCCGTGGAAAAAGCCACGGAAATGCCGTTTACCGTGGCGCTATGGGCGAGCAGGACAAAGCTGAGCAGGACCACGAGCAAGGCCGCCTCGGCGAACACGCCAAACAGCATCTCGCGCTGCGCCCCGGCCCCGCCAAAGCCAAACCCGGTCTCCAGCCCGGCCAGCACCAAAGCCGCGCGCGCCAGCCCCAACAGACCGATAAGGGTAATGAAATCCCCCGCCGGCGCGGTGAGCATGCCGGTGCAAAACCCAGGCACCAGCAAAGCCGCCACACCAAGGGCGAGCAGGCAGACAACCGGCCAGATTCCAAACAGGGGGGTGGCGGTTTCGGGCACCAGGGTGGTTTTGCGCAAGAGCCGGTATAAATGCCGGTAGGACTGCAAAAATGGTGGCCCCCGGCGGCCCAGGATACGGGCGCGGAATGTGGTAACCACGCCCATCAAGAACGGGGCCGCGGCAAAGGTAAGAGCCGCATGCAGCAAGGTGGCGAGCAGGGCGAGGAAAAACCCGAGCATCTATCCGCCCTCCCCCAACCCCAGCACGAGCAGCGCCAGAACCAGCCCCATGAAGACAAAAGCCAGACGTTCGCGAATAGTGGCGCGGCGGATACGCTCGGCCAGCCGGACGATGCGCAAATATAGCCGCTGCAAGGGCGCCAAAACCCAGGCTTGTCCTGGATCCATCCCGCCGGGGGCTAACAGCCCGGCGCCAATGGCGCGCGCCACCGGCGCGGCGAAACCGCTGGCGGAGGGCTGGGTCATCGGGTCGCCAAAAGGCAGCCAGGCGGGCGGGCGGCCAAACCCGCCCATCCAGGCCGGCACCTCACGCGTGCCGCGCACGCCAAACCGGTGCAACACAAACCCCGCCGCCAGCGCAACCAGCCCGCCCAGCAGCACTAAAATGAGCGGCGCATAGGCCAGCGGCGCTGGGCTGGCCCCTGGCACCAGCAGGCGGATAACCGGGTTCATGCCCCACAGCACCAGCCCCGGCCACAGCGCGACCGGCACGCATAAGCCAGCCAGCAACGCCATGCCAGCCAGCGGGCCGGGGCGCGCATCCTCGGCCGCGGCGGCCTGCAAGGTGCGCGGCCGGCCCAAAAATCCAATCCCCACCAGCCGCACCGCAGCCCCCAGGGCCAAGGCCGCGCTCACCCCCAGCACGGCCAGCAGCGCGGTAAAGGCCAAATGCGCAAGGATGCCCCCGGTGGCCGCCGCCGCGATGACCGCATGCAAAAGCAAAAACTCCGGCGCGAATCCTGGCCCCAGCGGCAGCGCCGCCATGCCCACCGCCCCCAGCAGCATCAATCCCGAAAGCCTTGGCATGCCGCGCAGCAGCCCACCCAGCCAGTTAAGCCCGCTGGTGCCGGTGGCGTGCTTAACCTCGCCCGCGCCGATGAACAAAAGCGGCTTGAACAGCGCATGCGCCACCACGCACAGCAAGGCCGCCTGCAGACCAAGGGCCGCCAAAGCCGGATCGCCCATCGCCTTGGCGCGCAACGCAACACCCAGCCCCACCGCGATCAGCCCCGCATGCTCGACCGTGGAGCAGGCGAGCAGCGTTTTCAGCTCGGTCTCCAGCATAGCGCGCAACGAACCGATCAGCACCGAGGCCGCCCCCGCCACAATCAGCACCATGCCCCACCAGGGGGCGGCCTTGGCACCGAGTACGATGAAGCCGTAGCGGATCAGCACATAGAGCGCGACCTTGATCATCCCGCCCGACATCAGCGCCGACACCCCGGCCGGCGGGGCCGGATGGGCGCGCGGCAGCCAGGAATGCAGCGGCGCCAGCCCCGCCTTGGCGCCCGTACCCAGCAGAATAAGCATGAAAGCCAAAGCGCCAGCGGGCAGGAACAGCGCAGGGATCAAGCAGGCGGCGGAAAAAACAGCAATACCCGCATACAGGCTGGCGGGCTTGGCATCGCCGCGCAGCACCAGGAGCCACGAGGCGGCACTCATCAGCTCGAAGCCAAAAATGAGCGTGAACGCATCCGCCCCCAGCAATGCCACCACCATGCCGGCCACGAACACCCAAAAAGTGAGCGAACCGCGCATGCCGGATAAGGCCGCGGCGATGGTCTGCGGCAGCAGGATGATGAGAAACAAGGCCGACAGGGCATCGAGGCGCAGATGCATCCCCTGCCCCGGCAACCCGACCATCAGCGGTAAAATGTCATTCACACCAATAGTCTAGCAAACCCATCCCCGCGCCGGAAGCGGCAACCGGCGCGGGGGGCATGGATGTTAGCCCCTTAGGGTTTGCCGGTATCGATGCCGACGAACAAAGCCTGACCCTGGCGGATGATACGCAGCGCCACCGCGCCGGCATTGGCCTTGCGTGCCGCCGCGATGGCGGCCACCGCCTGATCGGGCGAGGACACATCCACATTGCCGACACCCACGATCAGATCGCCCGGCTCCAGCCCGGCCATATCGGCCGGTGAGTTAGGCTTAACGCTGGCGACCACAGCGCCACTTACATTATTGGGCACGTTAAGCTGGGCGCGCGATTGCGGGGTGAGCGGCGCCAGCGTCAGGCCCAGCGCGCCATGGCTTTGCGTGGCCTGCGGACCGCCATTTTGGAATCCCACATCCGGATTGGCGGGCATGGTGGTCACGGCCACCGACACCGTGGTGGATTTGCCATTGCGCAAATAGGTGATCTTGGCATCGTGCTCGGGGTCGATATCGGCGATATCATTGGCAAGGTCGCCCGGGTCGCGCACATTTTTACCGTTGACGCTGGTGATCACGTCTCCTGGCTTGAGCCCGGCGCGGAAGGCCGGGCTGTCCTTGGCCACGGCGGCGATCAGCGCGCCATCCTTCTCCGGGCGCTCCATCGGCAGGCCCAGCGCCTTGGCCATTTGCGGCGAGATAACCTGTGCCGCCACCCCAAGATAGCCGCGCACCACCTTGCCATGCGCGATCAACTGATCGACCACGCGGTGGATCATGTCGGAGGGAATGGCAAAGCCAATCCCCACCGAGCCGCCCGAGGGGGTGAGAATGGCGGTGTTCACGCCGATCACCTGGCCGCTCTGGTTAAAGAGCGGACCGCCGGAATTACCTTCGTTGATCGGCGCGTCGATCTGGATGAAGCGGTCATACGGACCATCGCCAATATCGCGCCCCAGGGCGGAGACGATCCCCGCCGTCACCGTGTTCTCAAGCCCGAACGGGTTGCCCATGGCCACCACCCATTCGCCCGGCACAACCTTGGCGGAATCACCCAGCTCGACATAGGGCAGCGGATGGCCGACCGAAATCTTCAGCACCGCGAGATCGGTCTTGGGATCGGTGCCAATGATCTTGGCGGGATAGGTGTCGCCGTCGGAGAGGGTAACAGTGACCGTCTTCGCATCCTTCACCACATGGTTGTTGGTGACGATGATGCCTGAGGAATTGAGAATAAAGCCCGAGCCCTTGGCCTCAACCACTTGCGGCTGGGCGGGCGCGCCAAAGCTGAACGGAAAACCGGGCGGAAAGCCGGGCAATTGCGGAAAGCCCGGCGGCGCGCCGGATGAACCGTTATCGCTCTGATCGTCAGCGGTCTTGTCGAGCTTGAGATGGACCGTGACCGAGACAACCGCCTTGGACACGCGCTTGACGAGACTGGTGAAGTCTGGAACCGGCTTCACGTCGCGCTGCACGGCGGCGGTCATGTCCATGGAGGTGTCCGCCGCGTGGGCGGGCGCAATCAGGGCGGTGCCGCACAGCAACGCCAGCGCCAGCGTGGCGCCACGGGTAAGGGTCTGTTGCATAATCTCTTTATCTCCTGCCGATGGACTGAACTGATCTATGAACTATAGTCTAGGCTGAAAACCGGTTGGTTGGCGCAACTGTAACTTAAATGCCACAGGCAACGCCAATGCTCAACCAAGGCTCAGGAAAGGTTACAATTCTTCACCGCGCGCAACGTTCATCCGTCGGCGCGCCGTACCCGGCTTACCGGTTCATCAAGACCGGCAAGGTGGCGTTCTCCAGCACGTGGCGGGTAATGCCCCCCAGGATCAGCTGGCGCAACCGCGAGGCGGTGGAATATGCGCCCATCGACATCAGATCCGCCCCAAAGGATTCGGCCGCGGCAAGCAGCCCCGCCCCCACCGAGCGGTTGCGTGGCTGGAAACGCAGCAAGCCCGCCTCCACCCCATGATGCGCGATATAGGCCACGACCTCTTCGCCCGTGGGGCCGTCGCGGAAATAATCGGGGGAAACAAGCACGGCCACCGCCTCGGCCTGGCGCACGAGGGGCATGACCGAAGCCAGCGCTGATGCGGCATTGGCAGTGCCATTCCAGGCAATGGCAACGCGTTTGCCAATACGGGGCGGCGGGATAACCGGCGCCAGCATGACGGGCCGGCCGGAATCGAACAAAACGGCATGCAACACTTCCACCGAGGCCGCGTCGTCACCCGCTTGCGGGTGCGGCACAATGGTCAAATCCGCCAGCCGCGCCTGATGCGCAACCAGCGTGTCCTCGGCCCCAACCAGGGTGGTGAAACTGGCACTGGGCTCATCGCGCCCACGCACCGCTTCGCCCATCGGCACATCCGCCTGCGCCGCCGCCGTGGCAAATAAATCGCGCAATAATTGCACGCGCGCCCCGCCCTCGCGCTCGGTGGCGCTAATCATATCCTCGATCATCGCGCCCGAAAGGCCTTCGCCCGCAAAAGGGGCAATCTCGCGCGTGTCCGTCTGAACATGCAGCACCTGCAAATGCGCATCCCACATCCGGGCGAGCATCAGCCCGGTCTGCAGGGCAGCCTTGGCCGAAACCGGACTGCTGACCGGCAGCAGGAATTTGCGGACCGACATATTCTGGCCTCCTGGATCATTCGATTTTCCGTTATTAGCCCATCCCGGCCAATAAAAAGCAATGCGCCGCACGCGCGGCAAAGGCTAGAGCCAGTCGCGCAGGCGAAACCAGCTGGTGGCAAGCAAAAGGGCCGGCATACGCAGCCAGCGCCCGCCGGGGAAACGCGCATGCGGGATTCGCGCGAACAAATCGAACCGTTCCGCCTGGCCCGCGATGGTCTCGGCCGCGAGCTTGCCGGCCAGCCCGGTCAGCGCCACGCCATGCCCGGAAAAGCCATGCGCGAACAGGATATTCTGCCCCAACCGGCCAAAATGCGGGGCGCGGTTGACGGTAATGCCAACATGCCCGCCCCATAGGAACTCCACCCGTGCATCGTGTAATTGCGGGAATACGCGTACCGCGCGGCGCAGCATGGAGGCACCCAGCCCCGGCGGCGGAACCGTGGAATAAGATACGCGCCCGCCAAACAGCAGGCGATTGTCCGGGCCGCGGCGGAAATAATCCAGCACGAAATTCAGATCCGCCACCGCCTCGTTGCCGGGAATGAGGTCCGGCACATCGGCGCGCGGTTCGGTAGCCATGATATAGGTGCCAACCGGCATGATATAACCCGCCAGCGGGCGCAGCAAATCGCCCAAATACGCCCCGCCGGCCACCAGCAGATAAGAGGCGCGCACTCTATGCCCCCCCGCTTGCAGAGTAATTGTCGCACCGGGCTCTACTTGGGTGACCGGCGCGTGAGAGAAGAGCTGCGCGCCGGCCGCGCGCGCCGCCGCCGCCAGCCCCAGCGTGTAATTATAGGGGTGAACATGGCCGGCAATGCCATCTTCCAGCGCCGCCAGATAACACGGGCTGTTCAGCCGCGCGCGCAGATCATCGCCTTGCAAAAGCCGCCCCACCGGCGCGCCCAGCGCCGCCAGCTCTTCCTGCTCGGCCCGCAAATCGCGCACATGGCGGGGTTTGATGGCGGCGTGTAGATAGCCGCGCACCGGGTCCGCCGGAATGGCAAAACGGGCGATCTGATTGTGCAGCAGATCGACCGCCTCGACCGACATATCCCACAGACGCCTGGCCGCCTCTGGCCCCATGAGGGATTTGATTTTGTGCATCGATGCCGCAAAGCCCGGCAGCACCTGGCCGCCATTGCGCCCCGATGCGCCCCAGCCAATTTCATGCGCCTCCAGCAGCACGGTATTATACCCCCGCTCTGCCAAATACAGGGCGGCGGAAATGCCCGTGAGCCCGCCGCCAATAATGACGACATCAGCGTTGATATCCTGGCGCAAGGGCCTGTTTTGGAACGGCACACGGCACGTGGCATGGTAATAATTATTTTGCGGCATGGACATGGCGGCTACACGTTCAGCAGCAAATGCTCACGCTCCCACGAGGAGATGACACGCAGATAGGTTTCGTATTCCAGCCGCTTGACCGCCACCAGCACATCCACGAGCTTATCGCCAAGCACCGCGCGCATCGCGGCCGATTTATCCATGAGGTCGAGCGCATGCGAGAGCTCGCGCGGCAGCGTGTAATCGCCCGAATAGGCCGAGCCGATTTGCGGCGGCGGCGGCTCCAGCCCTTCCACCATGCCCAGATACCCGCAAGCCAGCGTGGCCGCAAACGCCAGATACGGGTTGGCGTCAGCCCCGGGCACCCGATTCTCAACCCGCATGGCCGATGGCTCGCCAAACGGCACGCGCAGACCGCAGGTGCGGTTATCATACCCCCATTGCAGATTGATCGGCGCGTTGGAAAAGCGCGTGAGCCGGCGGTAGGAATTCACATTCGGCGCAAATACCGGCATGACCTGCGGAATATATTTCCGCAGCCCGGCAATATAGTTTCGGAATAACGGGCTGGCCTTGCCATCGGCCCCGGCGAACAGATTCTCGCCCGTGCGCGGGTCCACCACGCTCTGATGCACATGCATCGCCGAACCCGGCTCACCACCCATCGGCTTGGACATGAAAGTGGCATAGATATTATGGCGCAGCGCCACCTCGCGCACCGTGCGCTTGAACAAAAACACCTGATCAGCCAGATGCAGCGGATCTCCATGCAGGAAATTGATTTCGACCTGGGCGGCCCCTTCCTCATGGATCAGCGTGTCCAGATCCATGTCCTGCAAATCGCAGAAATCGTACATTTCCTCGAAAAGCGGGTCGAATTCGTTCACCGCGTCGATGGAATAGCTTTGCCGGCCCGTCTCTTGCCGGCCCGAGCGCCCAACAGGGGGCACCAGCGGGTAATCGGGATCGGTATTGCGCGCGACCAGGTAGAATTCCAACTCCGGCGCTAAAACCGGCTTCCACCCCTTCTCCTCATAAAGCTTGAGCACACGCTGCAGCACTTGGCGCGGTGCCATGGGCACGGGCATGCCATTGGCATATTGGCAATCATGAATGATCTGCGCGGTCGGTTCATGCGCCCAGGGCACGAGGCGGACGGTCTCGACATCGGGGACCAGCTTGATGTCGATAATCGCGGCATCGGTCAGCTTGTCCTCGGGGTCTTCTGGATATTCGCCGGTGACGGACTGGATGAAAATCGCCTCGGGCAGGCGCGGCGTGCCGCCGTGCAGGAATTTTTGCGCCGGCATGATCTTGCCGCGCGGAATACCGGTTATGTCGGGAACCAGACATTCGACTTCCGTGATCCGGTGCTCGTCAAACCATTCATGCAAATCAATTTTTTTGGTCATGATGCATTATTTATCCATGTGGTTGACGCGTGCGCAGCGCCTCGACCTGCCCATAATAGGCATTAATTATGACCGGCAATTGACAGGATGAATAGGGATTATCGTGGTCAGTCCCGGCATTGTCATAAGCGGGAACCAGGATTCTGTTGGCCAGACTCACGGCGGGGGCGGTACTGGGACCAGACAGGCGCACCTCATCGCGGAACAGATTACGGATCGATTGTTGCTCGTTCATATGCAAATAGGTTTCGCCACCGCAGTGCGGCTCATCAAATGCGCAGACAAAGGAGAAAGTGATATTCTGATACTCGCGCAGCAAGGATTTCATGGTGGCGCAAGCCTGCGCAACCAGGGCGCGCTTATATTTTAAGTAACTGTTCGGATCGGCGATGTTGCCATGCACGAAGAAGGGCAGAAGATTTTTCCAACGCATGTCCTTGTGCGGATCGTTTTTATAGTCCGGATCAAGCGGATATAAAGCCCCTCCGGTCCGGGAATCACACACAATGAACATGATCCAGATATAGGCGGAATAATAAGCGCCCGCCTTACCATCGCTGGCACCTATTTTTGGTATCCAAGCGCCGCCCGCCTGCGACTCTTCCAGCTGCAACCCCAGCCGCTTGGCCGCGGTCTCTCTTGTATTCTGGCAAAGCCCCATCATCTGCGCGTGGTTTAGCTCCGCCTTGCGGCTTTGCGGCAGCATCAAGCGCCCCTGCACGGCGGCTTTGCCGGCGGGAGCGGGCACGTCCTGGCTTCCCCCCCGCAGCAGGCTGTCGAGCTTCTTGCGAAACAGCTCATCTCTTATCTGGCTCGTGAACACAACAAGCGAGTTATTTTCATCGCCAAAGCCAAACTGCAAGCCGCTTAAATGGCCACGCCACTCACTGCATCCACAAACCGCGATGCTCGGTCCCCAGACAAGCCAGCAATTAAACTGAAACAGCCGGTAAATCGCCAGATCGTAATATTTTTTCTCCGATCCAGGGAACAAATTCTTGTAAAAAACACTTTGTTTTCCAAGAAAATCTGAAAACTCGTTGATAACGAGCGTCCAATCCTCTGACGCGGTGACATAAAGCCCCGTCATCAGGAAAAATGGCGCGAGAAAGCCCGTCTTTATTTCCACCGGCACCAAAAATGCGGCCGGCACCTTATCATGCTTGGCCAGAACCGTTTCGACATAGGAAAGATATTGTATAATCTTGTCTTGTTGATCGAGCACTGCTTGGCAATTGGACAGGGAGATTTTGTCTTTGATCCGAATTGCCGCTTTTTCAAAACCAGCCAAATCATGAAATATACTTATCTTTTGGCTGGCCTTGGGCATGGCTGCGAGGCCGGGATTGCTTTGCATCCGCTCTTCGAGCAGTCCGTCGAACAGCAAGGACATTTCCGTCCAGATCCTTGCTTGCTCAAAGGTGGGCCAACGCAGAGCGCGAAGCCCGAACAAACGCAGGCGGTGCTTGCCGACTTTTCTTAAAAGCGCGAATTCCTTGCGGGCAAAGGTGGCGGCATGCATTTCATCTTGAAACAAGCTGTTCTTGAACAGCGCGAAAACATCACGATGCAGCTTGCGATAGATCCAGCGCGCCCCATGCCAGAGCAAGGCCGTAGCCGCACAAAAGAGCACAAGCGCTTCGGCACCTTCGATTTGATGATGATAGCGCCTTTCCAATCCCATGATAAAGGGTAGAATCGTATGTGGACCAAGATCCGGATCAATCCAGAATAGAATCGAAAAAACCGCGATGGGCGCAGCCAGTATGGCGCCAATTCGTACAATGCGGCTTTCTATATAATCATCGACCCTATTCAGAAAATTTGACACATTCTTCTCCGCAACCACAAAAACCTTCCGCCACGCGGCAGCTAAAGCCGTTGTCCAATTTCCTTTCTGGATTCACAATATTGTTCCAGATCGGCGATCACATCTTCATCCTGCGTTTCATCGCCTTTTAAGACAGACACCAGAAAAAAAGCCCGCAAATGCGCCCGTAGCAGCGCCGATGGCACGGCATGCGTCCCGGCGTAGCAAAACAAATCCAGATACCGCACAGGCGCCGCACCCGCGTTTAATCTTGGCTGCACATAGGGAAAATCCAGTGCAAAACCGCCCGTGCGCCGCCAGAGCTGATAGCGGCGCTGCGGGCTCACACCTGAGCTCTCCGTATCAAGCGCGATCTGTTCTGCTGTCATTCGGGATGGGTTATTCACCTCGAAGAAAATCGGCGGGGGATGGGCTGTGCTCTCAAGCGGCGGAAAAATCCTGCCGGCCCATTCGCGCATCTGGGCAAAAAACGCGCTCATCGGCACAAGCCCGCGAAACGCCTGGCGCAGGAATGTGTAAATGCCCTGCACCGAGGATGAATAGCCCGCCCGATGATGGCTCTCACTCGTTGTGATCCCAAAAATATGTCCGCCAATCACCGGCCCGCCGGGCCAGGCGCGGATCATCAGCACCACTTCCCGGTAGGGGCCGTATTTTTGCTGCACATCCAGATTGCTGTTCAAGGCAAAGAGCGCGCCGAACGCCTCGGGCGGCTCACGCTCATCCTCCAGGGGAAAACATTCTTTATACACGCCGCAAAAATCGGCGAACACATCCGCGCGCGTACTCTCCAGCACCTCGAACGTGACGGTTTTCTTGAGCATCCGCCGGGGCCAATCAACGCGCGACAAAGACATGACAGACCCTCATTTCATCCCGCTATGCCCCCGCCGCGCCTAGCCCGCGGCCCGCCGCCTCTTCCTGCGCCAGCAGCTCCTTCTTGGCCAGCTTGCCAACCGGGGTGCGCGGCAGGCTGGCCCTGATTTCGAGCGCGCGGGGCATCTCAATCCGGTTCAGGCGCTCTTCCAAAAACGCCATCAGCTCGGCCTCGGTCGCGCGCTCACCCGCGCGCAGGGTCACGAATAGTTTGGGCGACTGGCCGCGATAGGAATCGGCAATGCCGATCGCGGCCGCATCCTGCACCGCTGGATGCTGACAGGCCGCTTCCTCGATAATGCGCGGATAGACCTTGAAGCCGCCGCAAATAATCACATCCTTGATGCGGTCGACGATGAACAGGCAGCCATCCGCGTCGAGATACCCAATATCGCCGGTGCGGAACGCGCCCTCGACAAAAGCTTGCGCAGTCTCCACGGGCTGGTTGGCATAGCCGTGCATCACTTGCGGCCCACGCACGCAGATCTCGCCATGCGCGCCCGTTGGCAACAGGCGCGCCGGATCGGCTGGATCGCGAATCTCAATAACCGTGCCGGGCAGGGCTTGGCCCACACTACCCGGTTTTAGATCCTTAAGCCGGGTCAGCGCCACCACGGGCGCTGTCTCGCTCAGCCCGTAACCTTCCAAAATCACAGCGCCCGACAAGCGCTCAAAACGCTGCCGCACCTCGGCCGGCAGCGCGGCCCCGCCAGAGACACAAAATTTAAAGCATCTCAGCCATTTGGCCCGCGCCCCGGCGGCATTGTTAAGGGCAGTCAGCAAGGTGGGCACCGCGGGCAGCACGCTGGGGCGGCGGCGGCGGATGGCGCGCATGAGCTGCTTGAGGTCGAGCCGGGGCAGCAGCAGCAATTCCGCGCCAATGGACAGGCCGAAATTCATCACCGCCGTCATCGCGAAAACGTGAAAAAACGGCAGAATGGCCAGGAACCGCTCTTCGCCTTCCACCACGGGCGGCATCACCTGATGCACTTGGCGCAAATTGGTGACGATATTGGCATGCGTCAGCATCGCCGCTTTGGGCGTGCCCGTGGTGCCGCCGGTAAATTGCAGCAGCGCGATGTCGTGCTCTGGATCGATAGCGACCGGGCCAGGCTGGGCCGGTCCCGAGATTAACCGCGCGAATTCAACATAGGGCGCATGCTCTGGCACATGCGCCAGCCCCTTGCGGCCAAACAGACTCAAGGCCAGCCGCTTGCCCGGCGGCAGGGCTGCGCCCAGGCGGCAGATAATGACACGCTTGAACAGCCCCTGCGCCGCCAGCCGACCGATCTTGGCATGGATCACGGCGGCATCGAGCGAGACCATGATGGCAACCCCGGCATCGCGGACCATCTCCTCGATTTCGCCCACCGTATAGAGCGGGTTGAAATTCACGACCGTGCCGCCGGCCTTCAGCACGGCAAAATACATGATGACGGAATAAGGCGTGTTGGGCAGGCAAAGCCCCACGGCAACACCCTTGGTCACACCCAGCTTTTGCAGCCCCGCGGCGGCGCGCGCCACAAGCGCGCCAAGCCCGGCATAGCTCGTGCGCTGGCCCAAAAAATCGAGCGCGGGCCGCGCCGCAAAACGCCGCACGGCGGCATCGAGAATCGTATCCACCGGCATGGGCGTAAACGCGCACGCCGACGGCGCGGCAGAGTCCTGCATGATGTCTTCCCAACCTCGCGGCACAGGCTACAGGGGATACGCGGCCCTTACAACAAGGATGGCGGGGCATGGCCGCGCCCCGTTACCGTAAATCAGATGGTTTATGCCCGACTTAGAGTGGCTTGAGGTTGGTGGCGGCGGCCTTGCCGCGTTCCATCGTCACATCAAAGGTGAGCTTCTGCCCCTCATTCAGCCCGCGCAAGCCAGCCGACTGCACGGCCGTGATATGCACGAATACGTCCTTGCCGCCATCCTGCGGCACAATGAATCCATAGCCTTTCGTGGTATTGAACCATTTAACGGTACCAGTCGCCATAACGCCCTCGTCGCTCCTCAAATAAACATTGGCCCCCGGCCTTGCGGTGGAGGACAACCGCGGTCTGGTCGTCTTGTCTTTCGCGTCCGGTCACCGGGTTCGCGGCCTCAAGCCCAAGCCATAATCGATTGCAGGAGAAATCTCGCGCAGAAACATAAGAGAATGTCAACGATCAGGTTTTCGCCCCCCGATGGCTTCCCCCCGGCTTAATCGCTCTTCATTAAAGCTTAACCGCCTAGCGCGGGTTTGCGCCATATCGGATCACCCTTCCGGAACGATCAATTTTTTGGCATAGGGAAGGTGGCGGAAAAAAACCAAATATGGAGGACGATATGTCGCATGCCGATGTCATACAGGTAAAGCCCGAAATTGCCGCGCATGCGCTGCTCAACCGTGCGCAATACGAGCTGATGGCCGCCCGCGCCCAGGCCGAGCCTGACGCATTCTGGGCCGAGCAGGCCAAGCGCCTCACCTGGATCAAGGCGCCAACCAAGATCAAAAACACTGATTTTCATGGCGATGTCTCGATTAAATGGTTCGAGGACGGCACCCTGAATGCGAGCGTCAACTGCCTGGACCGGCATCTGGCCGAGCGCGGCGATCAGGTCGCGATCATCTGGGAGGGGGATGACCCCGCCATGTCCACCAAGGTCACCTACCGGGAGCTGCACGAGAAGGTCTGCCGCCTGGCCAACGCGCTCACCGCGCAAGGCATCAAGAAGGGCGATGTCGTCACCATCTATCTGCCCATGGTGGTCGAAGCCGCCGTGGCCCTGCTGGCCTGCGCGCGCATCGGCGCCGTTCATTCCGTGGTGTTTGGCGGCTTCTCACCCGACAGCCTGGCCAACCGCCTGCAAGATTGTAACTCCGTCGCCCTGATCACCGCCGATGAGGGCCGCCGCGGCGGCCGCAAGGTGGCGCTGAAGGCCAATGCCGACGAGGCGCTGAAAACCTGCCCCAGCGTGAAAAGCGTGATCGTCGCCCGCATCACGGGCGGGGATGTCGCCATGCAGCCCGGCCGCGACGTGTGGTACGAGGAAGTCTGCGCCGCCGCCGCCCCTACCCACCAGGCGGTGGAGATGAACGCGGAGGACTCGCTTTTCATCCTCTACACCTCCGGCTCCACCGGCAAGCCCAAGGGCGTGCTGCACACCACCGGCGGCTACATGGTGTGGGCGAGCTTCACGCACCAATATGTGTTCGATTACCGCCCCGGCGAAATTTACTGGTGCACGGCGGATGTGGGCTGGGTGACCGGCCATACCTATATTGTCTACGGCCCGCTCGCCAATGGCGCGACCTCGCTGATGTTCGAGGGCGTGCCCAACTACCCCACCACCTCGCGCTTCTGGGAAGTGGTGGACAAACACAAGGTCAATATCTTCTATACCGCCCCCACCGCCATCCGCGCCTTGATGCGCGACGGCGAGGCCCCGGTGAAGAAAACCTCGCGCAAGAGCCTGCGCATCCTGGGCTCGGTGGGTGAACCCATCAACCCCGAGGCCTGGCATTGGTATGACCGTGTGGTGGGCGAGCATCGCTGCCCGATCGTGGATACGTGGTGGCAGACGGAGACGGGCGGCATCCTCATCAGCCCCTTGCCGGGGGCGACCGACCTTAAGCCTGGCTCGGCCACGCTGCCGCTGCCCGGCGTGAAGCCGATGCTGGTGGATGGCGAGGGCAATGAACTGCATGGCGCAACCGAGGGCAATTTGTGCATTGCCGATAGTTGGCCGGGGCAGATGCGCACCGTCTATGGCGACCATGCGCGCTTCGTGCAGACCTATTTCTCCACCTTCAAGGGGTTGTATTTCACCGGCGACGGCGCCCGGCGCGACGAGGATGGCTATTACTGGATCACCGGGCGGGTGGATGACGTGATCAACGTTTCCGGCCACCGCATGGGCACAGCCGAGGTGGAATCCGCCCTGGTGGCGCATGAGGCTGTGGCCGAGGCCGCCGTGGTCGGCTACCCGCACGATCTGAAAGGCCAGGGGATTTACGCCTATGTCACCCTGGTGGGCGATGTGGAACCCACCGAGGCCCTGCGCAAGGAGTTGATCGCCTGGGTGCGCCGCGAAATCGGCCCCATCGCGGCGCCGGATGTGATCCAATGGGCGCCGGGCCTGCCCAAAACCCGCTCGGGCAAGATCATGCGCCGGATTTTGCGCAAGATCGCGGCCAATGAGACCGACAGCCTTGGCGATACCTCGACCCTCGCCGATCCCGGCGTGGTCAATGATCTGGTGGATAACCGCCCCAAGGCGTGAAGCAAGAGGGGTTTTTCGTGGGGGGCTTTTTGTAAAAAGCCCCCACACCCCGCAAAAACTTTCGTTAATTCACATGGTCTAGGTCACGCGCAACGCCCTTAAGATCGGGCCTTTGTAACCCCATCCTGGCAATCAGGAATTGCGGCTGGCCTTGCCCGTCGAACACATAAACCGCGGCAGAATGGGTGACGGAATATACGGGCTTCTTCACCACCGAGAACACCACCCGGTAGCGCCGCGCCAGCTGGTAGAGCTGGTCGGGCGTACCACGCAGCCCCACCACATTGGGCCCGAACAGAGATGTATATTGTGCGAGCACGTCTGGCGTGTCGCGGTCCGGGTCCACGGTTACGAATAAAATCCGTACCCTGCGCGCGGCCACCGGGCCCATGAGCTTGAGAACGCGGCCAAGATTATACAGCGTGGTCGGGCAAATATCGGTGCAATTCGTATACCCGAAATAGAGCAGGACAATTTTGCCCTTAAAATCCGCCGCCGTGACCAGCTTGCCGGTTTCGGCATCGGTCATGGTAAAAGCAAGCCTGGGCACCACGCTCTTTATGCTAACATCCTGGGCTGAAAGTTTATGGTGGCAGGCCGCCAGCGCCAGCAAGGGCAGCGCCAAAACCAGCCTTCCAAAAGCGGCCCTCCCGTATCTCAATCCTCATCCTCCGCCAGCCCGAGCAGGGTTTGCGCGGTGCCGCTCTCCACCATCTCCACCGTGCGCAGCACCCGCCCCACGGCGCGTGTGCGCACCCGCGCCTTCTCGATATTATTGCTCATGGCGCTGGCATTGGCAGCGAGCTTGGCCAGCACATCGTCCATCTTCACCATCTCCCCCCTGGTCGCGCCCAGGAGCTTGCCAATCTCACCCGCGCGCTTTTCCAGATCCAGCGTGACATGGCCCAAATGGATGGTCTGCAACATGGCGGGCAGCAGGCTGGGGCCCAGAATAATCACCTTCTCCCGCCCGCGTATATCGTCGATCAGCCCGGGAATCCGCGCGACCTCGGCGAATAGCCCGTCCGAGGGCAGATACAGGATGGCGAATTCCACCGTCTCCGGCGGGCAGATATATTTTTCGCGGATCTTGCGCGCCTCCTGGCGCACACGCGCAGCCAGCCCCTCGCGCGCGGCGCGCTCGGCCTCGGCATCGGCGGCATCGGCCGCCAGCAGCAGGCGCTCATAATCCTCAGTCGGGAATTTCGCATCCATTGGCAGCCAGAGCGTCTCGCGCGAGGGCATGCGCAAGGCAAAATCCACCCGTTCGCGCGCGCCCTCGCGCAGGGCCGCGTTGCGCTGATAAGCACCCGGCGGCAACACTTGCTCAAGCAGCGCGCCCAGCTGCGCCTCGCCCCAGCCGCCGCGCAGCTTCACATTAGAGAAAAGCCGCTTCAAATCCCCGATCTGGGCGGCGGCGGACTGTACCTCGCCCATCGCCTGCTGCACCTGGGCAAACTGCTCCAGCACCCGGGTGAAGCTTGCCGTCATCTGCTGCTCCACCGCCTCATGCAGCTTCTCATTCACCGAATTCTGGATGCTGGTCAGGCGCGTTTCCAAAATCTGCGCGGTCTTTTGCGCATCCTCGGCCGCCTGGCGGCGCAGCCCATCCACCGTGGCGGCCACATTTTGCGTGGCCGCACTCATCTGCTCATAGGATTTGGACAGCGCATCGGTGGTGCCAGACTGAATGGCGGCCAGCAGCCGCCCCTCCACCGCCGCCAGATCCTTGCGTACGAACTCCGCTTCGGCCCGGTTGCCAGCCAACAATTTCTCCAATGTCAGGTTAAGCTGAAGCGGACCCACGCGCGCCGCGCGCCAAGCCAGCCCCGCGAGAATAAGCGCGCCCAGCGCCAAAAGGGCTGCCAAGCCCGGCAGAATCTCGATCATCATGCGGACGATCATAGCAAAACTTGCGAGTCGCGAACAAAACCCGCTTCTGTTACACTGCCCACATATCGGAGGCTTGAAACATGAACAGCGCCGTCACCCTGATCGCCCTTTTCGTCATCCTGGCTGGCATCGCGGTCCTGCATTTCCTCGCCATGCCGCTGGTGGGCGGCGCGCTGATCGTGGTTGGCTTTATTCTGGGCCTTACCTTACGCACATGTGCGGAATGGGAGCGCGCGGTGGTGCTGTTCCTGGGCCGGTTCGCGGGTGTGCGCGGACCGGGGCTTTATTTTCTTATCCCCGCTTTCGAAACTGTTTATGCCGTGGTGGATACGCGCCGGCAAAGCTCGCGCATCTCGGCCGAGGATACGCTGACGGCGGATGCCGTCTCCGTCACCATGGATTCCATCATGTTCTGGCGGGTGCAGGATGTGAAGCGCGCGGCCACCGAACTCACCGATTACCGCAACATGATCGCCCAGGTGGCGCAGACCAGCCTGCGCGAGGTGATCTCGGCCACCACACTGAATGACATTCTCTCCAACCGCGAGGCCATGGATGAAAAGCTGCAAGCACTGATCCGCCGCAAATCCGAGGGCTGGGGCATTGGCGATATCGCGGTGGAAATCCGCGATGTGAAAATCCCGCCCGAGCTGAACGATGCGATGAGCCGCAACGCCCAGGCGGAGAAAGAGAAACAAGCGCGCGTCACGCTGGCCAGCGCCGAAATCGCCATTGCCCAGCAAATTGCCGCGGCGGCCGAGATTTACGCGCACAGTCCGGCAGCCCTGAAAATCCGGCAGATGGGGCTGATTTACGACATGAATAAAGATCGCGGCGTGACCATTCTGGTGCCGACCGACATGGCCAACGCGCTGGGGGCCTCCATCGCCCTTAATGTCTCCAATGCGCCGCCCCCCACGCCATCCCGCCCGTCTGCCCCGCCAACCATGCCGGGCTCGGTGCCGCCCGTGCAAGATAACACACTGAATATGCCCTAATCCTTCAGCCAGAGGGGGGCCTTGAGTTTCGCGATAAACGCCTCATGCGCGGCGCGGGCCTCCTCGCTCACCATAATCGGCCGAGGCGTGCGCTGGGCGGGCGCCTCATACTGGGCCAGGGGCAATGCCTGCTCGGTCTCCAAGGTCAGGCCGCGCTGGCGCCCGCCGGTCAGCTCCACATACACATCGGCCAGAAGCTGACAGTCCAGCAGCGCGTTATGGGTGGTGCGGGCGGATAAATCGATATCGAAGCGCCGGCACAGCGCATCCAGGCTGTTGGGCATGCCGGGGAAACGCTGCTTGGCCAGCACCAGCGTATCCACCATCCGCGCTTTATCCAGGGGCGGACGGCCAACACGCTCCAGCTCGGCGCTGATAAAGCCGAAATCGAACGGCGCGTTGTGGGCGACCAGCGGGGAATCGGCAAAGAATGCCAGCATTGCCGCGGCCACCTCGGCGAATTTCGGCTTGCCCTCGACATGCGCATTGGTAATCCCATGCACGCGGGTACTCTCGGCCGGAATGTCGCGCTCGGGGTCCAGCAGCGCGTAAAATTGCTCACCGGTTGGCAGATCGTTGAACAGCTCGATCGCCGCGATCTCGATCACCCGGTCGCCGGTTAAGGGCTCAAAGCCCGTGGTCTCGGTGTCGAACAGAATAGACCGGCTCACAGCCCCAGCTCCGCAATCAGCCGCGCCACCTGCGCTTGGGTGTCCGCCAGCGTGCCGCCTGTCTCGATCACCATATCCGCCAGCTCGCGCTTTCGCGCATCTGGCATTTGCCGGGCGATAATCGCCTCGATTTGCGCCAGCGGCAGCCCGCGCGCCGCAACACGCGCAATCTGCGTCTCACGCGGGCAGGAAACGGTAATCACCTTGTAAAACCTGTCTCGCGCGCCGGATTCGAGCAAAAGCGGTATATCCAGCAGCACCGCCGGGCGGCCCTCGGCCCGGGCATGGGCCATGAAATCCGCCTCGGCCGCGCGCACCAGCGGGTGCATGATGCCCTCCAGCCGCCGCATCTGCGCGGCATCGTCCAAAACCAGGGCGCGCAGGGCGGCACGGTCCAGCACGCCATCGCGCACCGTGCCGGGAAATGCCGCCGCCAGGGCGGGAATGGCCGCGCCATCCGGCGCTTGCAGCGCGTGCACCGCTTTATCGGCATTAAAAGCGGGGATGCCGCACGCCTCGAACATCGCCGCCACGGTGGATTTGCCCATGCCAATCCCGCCGGTTAAACCCAGAACCTTCATGCCGCGACAATCCGGTATAAGTCGTCATCCACATCGGGGGTTACCCCGAACCAGGCGGCAAAACCGGGGACAGCCTGGTGCAGCAACATCCCCAGCCCCTCCACCGCGGCCAAGCCGCGCGCCCGGGCCGCTTCCAGCAGGGGCGTTTGCAGCGGGGCGTAAACAATGTCGGCCACGGCCAGCCCCGGGGCGGCGCGGTCCAGCGCCATGTCCAGCGGCGGGTTATGCACCATGCCGAGCGAGGTGGTGTTGACCAGCAGCGCATAATCGCCCAGCGCCGCTTCCCGGCTTTCCCAAGGCAGCACGCGCGCGCCCGGCAGCGCCTGGGCCAAGGCTTTGGCGCGCTCTGGCGAGCGATTGCAGATTGTCACCGGCGCACCTTCATCCTGCAAGGCGGCGGCAATGGCGCGCGCGGCCCCGCCAGCGCCCAGAATCAGCACCGGGCCCGCCCCCGGTGCTACGCCCTGCGCGCGCAGATTGGCGGTAAAGCCGTAGCCATCCGTATTGCGGCCCTCAATGCCTTCGGGGGTAAAAAGCAGCGTGTTCACCGCCCCGGCGCGGCGGGCGAAATCCGCCACCCGGTCGCACACGGCAAATGCCGCCTCTTTATGCGGCAAGGTGACATTAGCGCCGGCAAACCCTGCCCGGGCCAGGGCGCGCACCACATCGGCAAAATGCTGGGGCGCCACGGGCAGCGGAATATAGGCCCCGTCAATGCCGTGGCGGTTCAGCCAGGTGCCGTGGATCCGGGGGGAGCGGGAGTGCGCGACCGGCCAGCCGATGACACCGGCGGACCGGGCGGAGCCGGTAAGGAGTCGCATAAAGGCACACCACCACGGCGCCATGCACTTGCCAAGAGCAGCATCAGCACCAGCGGCACGGCATGGGCGAATTGCGGCGTCCAGGGCAGCAGCCCGGGGCCAAACCAGACCAAGAAGAACAAAACCGGCTCGCCCGGCGCAAAGCCGGTGGCCAGCCGGTCCTTGATCAGCAAGGCCACCGCCAGGGTCACGCCCAGCAGATCGTAATCATGCAGATACGGACAGGCCAGGGCCGAGAGGATGAGCAGCGCCGGCACGGACCGCGTTTTGAGCGCCAGCGTAATCGCGGCCAGGCTCGTCAGGGCCTGGAGGATGAGTGCCGCCTTAACCCCCAGCGGCCGCGCCAGCGCAAACAGGCTGATCAGCCCGCCTGAGAATTCCGGCGGCTGGCCGGTCAGCAGCACGCGGGTCATCATCGGGCTGGTGTAATGCATAAACCCCGTCCAGGCGGCCGGGCCAAACGCCCAGAGCGACGCGGCCGCGAGCAGCAAGGCAGCCAGCACGGCATAGGCAAAGGCCAAAGGCGCGCGGCGCAGCAGCACCAAGGGCAGCACCAGCCCCAATTGCGGTTTGATGGTGGCAAGCCCAATCAGCGTGCCGCCCAGACGCGGGCGGCGCGCCAGCAACAACAGCCCGCCGCCCAGCAGTGCTGTCATCAGTGCCGCGTTCTGGTGCTCCATCAGGCTTTCCAGGCTGGCCGGCGCCGTGAGCATGGCAAGCACGAACCACCAGCTTTGCCCGGCGAAGCGCAGCACCAACGCCAGCGCCAGCAGGCTCAGCGCATCGAAGGCGAACACCGCATGCCAAGGCGAGAGCCAGCCAAACCCGGCGGCCAGCAGCCCGTAGCTGGGCGGGTAGCTCCACAGATGATAAGGCAGCCTGCCGTACAAGCCTTCCAAAAACGCCTGATAAGCCGTGTGGTTGAACAAGATGGGTAATTGGTGGTGCAGGAACAAAAAGCCCCCGGCCCAGAAATCTAGCCCGTCGCGCAGCGCCTTGCCCACCATGCCGTGCCGGTCGCCCCAAAAAATCGCATAGGCTTCGCCCAGCGAGGGCAGCATGCACAAAACGGCCAGCAGAATGAGGCGCAACCGGGGCGGGAATTGACTTTTTTCGGCCATGTGGGCTTTATTCCGGGCTTTCCGACGCCTTGAAAGCATATTCATGATCTCCGCGCTAATGCCCAATTATAATCGGGCCGATCTTGCCTTCGACCATGGCCAGGGGGCCTGGCTGTTCGATATGCGGGGACAACGATATCTCGATTTCGGCGCGGGCATCGCCACCTCCGCGCTCGGCCATGCGCATCCGCATCTGGTGCAGGCCATTGCCGGGCAGGCGGCCAAGCTCATTCATGTCTCCAATCTCTACCGCATACCCCAGGCCGAACAGCTGGCCGCACGGCTGGTTGCCGCCAGCTTCGCCGATAGCGTGTTCTTCTGCAATTCCGGGGCCGAGGCAAATGAAGGGCTGGTCAAGGCCATCCGTAAAACCCAGGCCGATGCCGGGCGGCCCGAGCGCTACCGGGTGATCTGCTTCACGGGCGCCTTCCATGGCCGCACGCTGGCCATGATCTCGGCCACCGGCAATGCAAAATATCTGGAAGGATTCGGCCCGCCGGTTGAGGGGTTCGACCATGTGCCCTTCAACGATCTGGCCGCCGCGCGCGCCGCCATCGGACCCGAAACGGCGGGCATATTGGTCGAGCCGGTACAAGGCGAGGGCGGGGTGCGCCCGGCCGATCCGGCCTTTTTGCGGGGCTTACGCGCGCTGTGCGACGAGCATGGCCTGCTGCTGGGGTTTGACGAGGTGCAAACCGGCATGGGCCGCAGCGGCAAGCTCTTCGCGCATGAATGGGCCGGGGTGACGCCGGATGTGATGTCGCTGGCCAAGGGCATTGGCGGCGGCTTTCCGCTGGGTGCCGTGCTGGCGCGCGAAAACGTGGCCCAGGCGCTCAAGCCCGGCAGCCATGGCACCACGTTTGGCGGCGGGCCGCTGGCCTGTGCTGCGGGCAATGCGGTGCTCGATGTTATCCTGGCCGACGGATTTTTAGACCAGGTGAATGAAACCGCCGCCTATCTGCGCGCGGGGCTCACGGCGCTGGTGGCGCGCCATCCGCGCATCTTCACCGAAGTGCGGGGCGCGGGACTGCTGCTGGGGCTGAAATGCGCCGCGCCCAATGGCGATGTGCAGGCCACCGCCCTGGCCCGCGGGCTGCTCACCGTGGCGGCGGGCGAGAATGTGCTGCGCCTTGCCCCGCCGCTAATCGTCACCCGCGAGGAATGCGATACCGCCCTCGCCCTGCTGGATAAAACCGCCCAAAGCCTGACCCAGACAACGGAGATCACCACCCCATGAGCGCGGCCGTGGATTTGCGCGCTGGCGCGCCCAAGCATTTTCTCGACATCAAGGATTTTACGCCAGCCGAATTGCGCGCCTTGCTGGACTCCGCCGCGCACTATAAGCGCGCCGGCCGCACGGGCAAAAAGCCGCTCACCGGCAAGACGCTGGCCATGATTTTCGAGAAACCCTCCACCCGCACCCGGGTTTCCTTCGAGGTGGCGGTACGCGCGCTGGGCGGCGATGCCATTGTGCTCTCAGCGCGGGACATGCAGCTTGGCCGGGGCGAGACCATTGCCGATACCGCCAATGTACTCTCACGCTTTGTCGACGGCATCATGCTGCGCACCAACGCGGCCGAAAAACTGCACGAGCTGGCCCGCCATGCCAACGTGCCGGTGATCAACGGCCTGACGGACCTGTCCCATCCCTGCCAGATCATGGCCGATATGCTCACGTTTGAGGAACATCGCGGCCCGGTGGCGGCGCGGAAGATCGCCTGGGTGGGCGATGGCAATAATGTCGCCGCTTCCTTCATTGAGGCGGCGGCGCGCTTTGGCTTTACCCTGCATCTGGCCTGCCCGCCCGGCTACTGGCCGCGCGCGGAAGTGCTGGAATGGGCGCGCGATGAGGGCGCGGATGTGGAGGTGACGATCGAGCCTGAAGCCGCGGTGGCTGGCGCGGCTTGTGTCGTCACCGATACCTGGCTCTCAATGTCCGATTCCGTGGACCAGGCAGCGGCGCGCGCGGCGACGTTCGCGCCCTACCAGGTCACCCCGGCTCTGATGGCGCTGGCGGCGGAGGGGGCGATTTTCCAGCATTGCCTGCCCGCGCACCGGGGCGAGGAAGTGGCCGCCGCGGTGATTGATGGCCCGGCCTCGGTGGTGTTCGACGAGGCCGAAAACCGCCTGCACGCGCAAAAAGCCATCCTGGCCTGGTGCATGGGCTAAAAAAGCCCTGGCAGCCTCAGCCCGGCTCGCGCCATATTTTCACCCGCGCTTTGCCATGGGCGCGCTCGGCCAAAGGCTCGGGCGTGTCCAGCGCCTCGCTTGGCCCCAGCTCGGCCACGATAATGGCCCCCAAAGCCAGATATCCGCGCGCGCGCAGCGCCGAAAGCGCCCTTAGCACCAGATTCTGGCCGTAAGGCGGGTCCAGAAAGACCAGATCATGCGGTGTACCCAAAGGTGGCGCCAACGCATCGCCCGCCACGATCTGGGTGGCATCGCCAGCCCCGCAGGCCGCGATATTGGCGCGCAACGCCGCCAAGGCCGGGGGGGATTGCTCAACAAACAAAGCCTCATCCGCCCCGCGTGAGAGCGCTTCCAACCCATATGCGCCGGTGCCGGCAAACACGTCCAAAACCTTTGCGCCGCGCAGCGTGCACCAGGGCGCATGAGCCAGAATATCGAACACCGCCTGGCGGGCGCGCGAGGACGTGGGGCGTGTGTCCAGCCCTGGCGGCGCCATCAGCCGCCGCCCGCGCCAGCGCCCCGCAATGATGCGCGGGCCCGTGGCGCTCATTTGCTCAAGCCCGGCACCTGTTCACGCAGCACCTTGCCGTTAATTTCCTCAACCGCCCCGCGTGGCAAGGTGCCCAGCTGAAACGGCCCGTAAGCCACGCGGATCAGCCTGGTCACCGGCAGACCCAGCGCCTCCATCACGCGGCGGATTTCGCGGTTCTTGCCCTCATGCAGCGACATTGAAAGCCAGGTATTGGAACGTTGCACGGAATCAATCGCCGCCTCGATCGGCCCGTAACGCACCCCCTCCACCTCAAGCCCCAGGGCCAGGCGCTTGAGCTTATCGGGGGAGACACCGCCATGCACCCGCACGCGGTAGCGGCGCAACCAGCCCGTTGCCGGCAGTTCCAGCTTACGCGCAAGCCCGCCATCATTGGTCAGCAGCAGCAGCCCTTCGGAGGTCAGATCGAGCCGCCCCACCGAGATGACGCGTGGCAAACCCGGCGGCAATTTCTCGAACACGGTGGGCCGGCCTTCAGGGTCCTTATGCGTGGTCACCAGCCCTTCGGGCTTATGGTAGCGCCATAGCCGGGTGCGGTCGGGCGCGCCCACCGGCTTGCCATCCACCGTCACCAGATCGTCGGGCTTTATGAACACGGCCGGATGCGTCACCGCCTCGTTATTCAGCCGCACGCGCCCGGCCTCGATCATCGCTTCCGCGTCGCGCCGGCTGGCGATACCGGCACGCGAGAGGAATTTGGCGATGCGCTCGCCGCGCGGAGTTTCGGCTTCACTCATGGCAGGCTCCGATGAAGGCGGAAAACAGCGCCTTGTCCCCGGCATCGACCAGATATTCCGGATGCCATTGCACCCCGATGCAAAACCGCTGTGCCGGGTCCTCCACCCCCTCGATCACGCCATCGGGGGCCAGCGCGTTGACCACGCTGCGCCCCGCATCGCGCACCGCCTGATGGTGCGAGCTGTTCACCCGCATCAAGGGCCCCACAATCGCGTGCAGCTTCGTGCCCGGCAGAATCCGCGCCTCGTGGGCGGGCTCGTAATGGCTGGTTTTCTGCTCATGCTCCAAGGCGCCGGGCACCGCATCCGGAATATGCTGGTGCAGGCTGCCGCCCAGCGCCACCGCCAGCAATTGCTGGCCGCCGCAAATGCCCAGCACCGGCATGCCGCGCGCCAGCGCCCCGCGCAACAAGGCCAGCTCGGCCTGTGTGCGCCCTTCCTTCAGCACCACCGTCTCATGCCGCCCGGCCTCGCCATATAAGCCTGGGTCCACATCGAACGCGCCGCCGGTCACGATCAACCCATCCAGCCGGTCCAAATAGGCCTGCGCCAGCCCGGCCTCGTGCGGCAGCGCCACGGCCAGCCCGCCTTGGGCGTTCACCGCCTCGCTGTAATTCTGGCGCAGCGCGTACCACGGATATTTGGACCAGCCGCCAGCCGGTTCGGCATCGAGCGTCAAGCCGATGAGGGGACGATTTTTCATGCGCAGCACCTAGACCCGCCACCGCGCGCAATGCAAATGCTGATGGTATGGACACACCGATGGAGCTGGCCCTGGCGCAGGCTCGCCTTGCCGCCGCCGGCGGCGAGGTGCCGGTTGGCGCCATCATCACCGATGGCGCGGGCCAGGTGCTGGCCGCCGCGCATAACAGCGTGGAGGCGATGCGCGACCCCACCGCGCATGCGGAATTTTTGGCGCTTGCCGCCGCCCGGGCGGCCAGGGGCGAGAAATATCTGGCCGATTGCACGCTCACCGTAACCTTGGAGCCCTGCGTGTTCTGCGCCGGGGCGATTGCCGCCTTGCGGCTGCGCCGGGTGGTTTTTGGCGCTTACGATCCCAAAACCGGCGGGGTGGAGCATGGGCCGCGCGTGTTTGCCCATGCCACCACGCACCATAAGCCCGAACTCATCGGCGGCGTGCGCGAGGGCGAGTGCGCGGCCCTGCTGAAGGATTTTTTCGCCGGGTTCCGCCATGCCTGACCTCGCGCATGAAACGCGGCTGGGCGGGCTGGTCGCGGGTGTGGATGAGGTCGGGCGCGGCCCGCTGGCGGGCCCGGTGCTGGCGGCGGCCGTGATTCTGCCGCCCTCCTTGCCCCAGACGCTTGCCGCGCTGCTGGATGATTCCAAGAAGCTGACACAAGCGCGCCGCGCCCGGGCGCTGGCGGGCTTACGCGAAAGCGGGGCATGGATGGCGCTGGGTGCGGCCTCGGTGCCCGAGATTGAGCGGCTGAATATTCTGCATGCCGCGATGCTGGCGATGCGCCGCGCCATTGCCCGCCTGCCCATCCGCCCCCAGCATGTGCTGGTGGATGGCAACCGCGCCCCCGATTGCGGCGTGGCCTGCACCACGCTCGTCGGCGGCGATGGCATTTCGCTCTCCATCGCCGCAGCCTCGATTCTGGCCAAGGAAACGCGCGATTTACTGATGCGCCGGCTGGATGCGCGCTACCCCGCCTATGGCTGGGCGCGCAATGCGGGCTATGCCGCCGCCATCCATCGCGCCGCCATCATCGAACACGGGCCAAGCCCGCATCACCGCCGGGGGTTTGGGCCGCTGCTGCGCTAAATGCCGCGCGGGCGGGCGGATTCGTCCTGCGTAATCCGCTCCGGGTGGGTAAAAATCTCAAACCCATCATCCCGGGCGACGGCAATGAGCGTAATGCCTGCCTGATCAGCCGCGCGCACGGCCAGCGCCGTGGGCACGGAAATGGCAATAAGCACCGGCGCGCCCAGCCGCGCGGTTTTCTCGATCAGCTCTATGGACACACGGCTGGTCAGCAGCACAGCCCCCGTATCGGCGCGCACGCCCAGCCGCGCCAGCCCGCCCACCAGCTTATCCAGCGCGTTATGGCGGCCCACATCCTCGCGCAGCAATACCGGCGCGGCCTGACCTGGCTGAAAAAACGCCGCCGCATGCACGGCCCTGGTTTGGCGGTTGAGCACTTGCCCCGGCGCCATATGCGCGAGCATGGCGGCGACCTCGCCCGCCGCCAAGCGCAAAGGCGCGGTTACGGGCGGCAAGGGGCGCAGCGCCTGGCGCAGATGCTCCAGCCCGCACAAGCCGCACCCCACGGGGCCCGCGAATTGGCGGCGCCGTTCATCGAGCGCGGCGCGCGCCTGCGCGCGCAGGGCCATGCGGCATTCCACCCCTTGGTCCAGCGCCACCAATTCCAGCCTGGTTATTTCGTCCGGCGTGGCGATAATGCCTTCCGAGAGCGAAAACCCGACCGCGAAATCCTCCAGATCCGTTGGGGTGGCCATCATCACGGCGAAACTCGCACGGTCATAGCTCATCGCCACGGGGGTTTCCTCGGGCAGGGCGCGGTGGGAGGGGGTGAGCGCGCCGCCGCGCCACATCGCCGCGCCCACGCGCTGCAACGGCGCGGGGACAGCGGGGCTGGACGCGTCATCCTTCATTATGTCGGCCGCTCAGCATTGTTTTGCTCCCGGGTTTTGGCATGTGGTGCGCCCCATGCGTGCAAAAATTTGCGCGCGCAGGGGGGATGTCAAGTCATCTTGCGCCAATGGACGGAAGCGAGCCAAGCAGGACGCATGCCCCGCCTTCAATAAAGCTCAATAGCCGTGATTACCGACCGTCGCGGATTTTTGTCGCAAGAAATCGTATCAAGCGACCAAAATGTGCGACACGAGAACACCATATGCCTCCAAAAGGCTGTGATTGTCGCGTAATTTACAAGTTATGCGACAGACAGTGACCGGGTAGGGGGGAAAGCTGCCGGTCTGCTTCTAGAGAGTATTTTTGAACATCGGACGCTAGGGTTACCGCCAGAAGCAGCGGCATTCATAGACGGCCATCCAACCACCACTCAGAGGGCCGCTTCGCTGAGATTTTAGAAGTATCATCATTCGTCAATTCTCCCCATCTTTCGTAGATCCCGGAAAATGTTCTCTGAACGCAATTTCTCGTGTACTCATATGGCAAACAGAGACGAATTTCCTGTTGCCCTTTCAGATCATACCAATTAGTATAATATGGCTCTGGATCTATAATAATTCCAGGCCTTGCAAGCCGGCCTTTAATTGCATGTTCATGCACTAAGCCGCACCGCAAATCCTTATACATTATATGTGCATACGAATAACTTCGGACTATTTTTCTTACTGTATTGC
>JAKBBM010000075.1 GCA_021808545.1 Pseudomonadota bacterium
CATGGGTATCGCTCCAAGGCTCATCGCGCCACACCCGGGCAAGCTGGAAAATCGGCCCGGATCCGCCCGCCAGCAACTTTTTCATGGCGAATTCCGGCGAGGTGTTCAGCCATAAATCCCCGGCGGGGCGGGCGCGCAGATGCACTTCCTCGCCCGGCGCCCGCACGGCATGGGGTGTTTCCGCCTCCATATAGCCGCGCGCGGTGAAGAAGGCGCGCACCGCCTGCGCGGCTAAGGCGCGGCGGCGCAGGCGGGGCATGCGGTCGGGCAGGGTCTGCCAGGGTTGAGAGGCCATGAAGGGCAGGATACATCAGCCCGATGCCGGACGGAATCTCTCCCCCCAAACCCCGCACGCTGCGCCGCCCGCAAGAGCTGGCGCGGGCCGGGCTGATCGCGCCCGCGGATGTGCCGGGCGCCGAGGCCGTGGCACAGCGCTACGCCATTGCCGTGCCGCCCGCTTTGGCCGCGCTGATTGAACACAAGGATGACCCGCTCGGCCTGCAATTCCTCCCTGATCCGGCCGAACTCATCACCGCCCCGCATGAAAGCGCGGACCCGATTGCCGATGAGGCGCTCTCGCCCGTCCCCGGCATTGTCCACCGCTACCCGGACCGCGCCTTGCTCAAACCCTTGCTCGCCTGCCCGGTCTATTGCCGGTTCTGCTTCCGGCGCGAGCAGGTAGGGCCAGATGGCGGGCTGCTTTCCGGGGCTGAGCTGGATGCCGCCTATGCCTATATCGAGGCGCATCCCGGCATACGGGAGGTCATCCTTACCGGCGGCGACCCGCTTATCCTCTCGCCGCGCCGCCTGGGCGCCATATTGCGGCGGCTGGCGCGCATTCCGCATATCGAGCTGCTGCGCATCCACACCCGCGCCCCCATCGCCGATCCGGCATTGGTGGGCAGCGCGCTTTTGGCCGCGCTGGACATTGAAAAGCCGCTCTACATCGCCATCCATGCCAACCATGCGCGCGAGCTTACGCCAGAAGTAGCGGCGGCTTTGCGCAAGCTCACCCGGCTTGGCATACCGCTGCTGGGCCAGAGCGTGCTGCTGGCCGGGGTGAATGACAGCGAGGCCGCGCTGGGCGATTTGTTCCGCGCCATGCTGCGTGCCCGGGTAAAGCCCTATTATCTGCACCAGCTCGACCCCGCCCCCGGCACGGCGCGATTTTACGTGCCCCTGGCGCGCGGACGTGAGCTTCTGGCCAAGCTGCGCGGCCAGATCAGCGGTACGGCCCTGCCCATTTATATTCTCGACCGCCCGGGCGGTCTGGGTAAAGTACCGGTATCGCATGACATGGATCAAAGCCTTCCGCGCCGTCAGTCTGCTTAACTGGCTTTTTCCAACACAGGCAGGTGGCAAGGCATGAGCAGTGCAGAAACGCAGGATAGGCTTTCACCATACCAGATGCTGGGCGGCGCCGCTGGTGTGCGCCGGCTGGCTGATGCGTTTTACGACGTAATGGAAGCCGGCCCCGCCTATGGCGCGCTGCGCGCCATGCACCAGGACGACCTCGCCCCCACGCGCGAGGCCCTGGCTGGCTTCTTTTCGGCCTGGATGGGCGGCCCGCGTGACTGGATTACCTCGCAGGGCGGATTCTGTATCATGTCGCGCCACGCCACCATGGGTGTAACCCCGCAAACCGCCGGGCAATGGCTGCACGCCATGCGCCAGGCCATGGACAAGGTGGCCGTTCCCGCTGCCCTTGCGGCCGAGCTGGATGCCGCCTTCACCCGGCTTAGCCGTGCCATGGCGGGTGAATAAAGCGGGCATCCCCCTCATCCCCGCTTCCGGCACGGGGGAGCTATGCCGGGCTATGCCGCTGAAATTTAGCCATGCCCCCACCATAAGCCCTTGCCTGGGTTGAAGCACAAGGCTGCTCGCATTATGCACGCGCCAGTTTTTGTGAGTGGGCAACATGGCAAGCATTGGCGATATTTCGGGCAACGAGGCGGCGCTGAAGCGCCAGGCGGAGATTCTCGCCCAGCCCGTAACCGAGGAACGCATGATGGCAAACGCCATCCGCGCGCTCTCGATTGACGCGGTGGAGGCGGCTAAGGTCGGCCATCCCGGCATGCCGATGGGCATGGCCGATACCGCCACCGTGCTGTTCCGCAAATTCCTGAAATTCGACGCCGCCGATGCAAGCTGGTGGGACCGGGACCGGTTCGTGCTCTCCGCCGGGCATGGCTCCATGCTGCTCTACGCGCTGCTGCACCTTACCGGGCATGAGGGCATGGGCATTGAGCAGCTCAAGAAATTCCGCCAGCTCCATTCCCCCGCCGCCGGGCACCCGGAATATGGCGAGCACCCGGCCATCGAGATGACCACCGGCCCGTTGGGCCAGGGCCTGGCCACCGCCGTTGGCATGGCGCTGGCCGAGCGCATGCTGGCCGCCAAATTCGGCAAATCCCTGGTCGATCACCGCACCTGGGTGGTCGCGGGCGATGGCTGCCTGATGGAAGGTGTTTCCCACGAGGCCGCCGCCTTGGCCGGGCATCTCAAGCTGAGCAAGCTCTGCGTGCTGTGGGACGATAATTCCATCTCCATCGACGGCAGCACCGGCATGGCCACCTCGGAAGACCCGCTGAAGCGCTTCGCCGCCTATGGCTGGGCCACCAAGCGCGTGGACGGGCATGATTTCGCCCAGGTGCAGGCCGCCTTGGCCTTTGCCCAGAAATCATCCAAACCAACCATCATCGCCTGCCGCACCGTTATCGGTTTGGGTGCCCCCACCAAGGCGGGCACGGCCGGGGTGCATGGCGCCGCTTTGGGCGGGGCCGAGGCCGAGGCCGCCAAAAAAGCGCTTTCCTGGCCGTACCTGCCCTTTACCGTCCCCAATGAGGTGTATGCCAACTGGCACGAGGCCGGCACGCGCGGCGCCCCCACCCGCCGCGCCTGGCTGAAGCGCCTGGCCAAGCACCCCATGCGCGCCGAGTTCGAGCGCGTGATGAGCGGCAAGCTGCCCGAGGGCTGGGCGGAAGCTATGTCGGCCTACAAGGCTGGGCTGGCCGAGAGCAAGCCCAAGCTCGCCACCCGCCAGGCCAGCCAGAAGGCGCTGGACGTGCTGGTGCCCGCCATCCCCGAGCTGGTGGGCGGCTCCGCCGACCTCACCGGCTCCAACCTCACTTTGGTAAAGGGCATGGGCGGCATCGAGCCGGGCAATTTCGCCGGGCGCTATATTTATTACGGCGTGCGCGAATTCGGCATGGCGGCGGCCATGAACGGCCTGGCCCTGCATGGCGGGCTTATCCCCTATGGCGGCACGTTCTTCGTGTTTTCCGACTATATGCGCCCGGCCATCCGCCTGGCGGCACTCATGCGCACCCGCGCCATCCATGTGCTGACGCATGATTCCATCGGCCTGGGCGAAGACGGCCCGACGCATCAGCCCATCGAGCATCTGGCCTCTTTCCGCGCCATGCCTAACGTATTGGTATTGCGCCCGGCGGATGCGATTGAGACGGCGGAAGCCTGGGAACTGGCCATACGCAACAATACCGGCCCCACGCTGCTTGTGCTCTCGCGCCAGGGCACGCCCGCCTTGCGCGATACCGCCAACGGCAACCAATCGGCCCGCGGCGCCTATGTGCTGGCGCCAGCCGAGGGTAAGCGCGCGGCCACCATCATCGCCACGGGCACGGAAGTGGCCCTTGCTTTGGCCGCGCGCAAAACGCTGGCCGCCGAGGGCATCCAGGTGGCCGTGGTTTCCGCCCCCAGCTTCGAGCTGTTCGCCCGCCAGGATGCGGCCTACCAGGCCGAGGTGCTGGGCAGCGCGCCGCGCATCGGCGTGGAGGCGGCTTCAGGCTTCGGCTGGGAACGCTGGCTCGGGCCTGAAGGAATTTTCATTGGAATGAACGGGTTTGGCGCTAGCGCGCCGGCAGAGGTGCTGTATGAGCATTTCGGTATTACAGAAGCGGCAATCGTAGCCGCGGTGAAACAGAAGAGGAACTGAAATCGTGGCTGTGAAAATTGCGATTAACGGGTTTGGCCGTATTGGCCGTCTGGTCCTGCGCGCGCTTATCGAGAGCGGCCGTACCGATGTCGTGCCGGTGCTCATCAATGATCTCGGCTCGGTTGAAGACAACGCCCATATGTTCCGCTACGATTCCGTGCATGGGCGCTTTCCCGGCACGGTTGAGGTGAAGGGCGATACCCTGGTCATCACCCATAATGGCCGCACCTACGACCCCATTAAGGTAAGCGCCGAGCGCGACCCCGCCAAGGTGCCCCTGCAGGGCGTGGATGTGGCGATGGAGTGCACCGGCCTGTTCACCAAGCGCGAGGCCGCTGCCCAGCTCCTGGCCGCTGGCGCGCGCAAGGTTGTGGTCTCCGCCCCGGCCGATGGCGTGGACGCCACCATCGTGTTTGGTGTAAACCACAAGACCCTGACCAAGGACATGCAGGTGATCTCCAACGCCTCCTGCACCACCAACTGCCTGGCCCCGGTGGCCAAGGTGCTGCACGAGAATTTTGGTATCGAGCGCGGGTACATGGTGACGATCCACTCCTACACGGGCGACCAGAAGGCCGTGGACACGCTGCACAAGGATTTGCACCGCGCCCGCGCCGCCGCTTTGTCCATGATCCCCACCTCCACGGGTGCGGCCAAGGCCGTCGGCCTGGTGCTGCCGGAGCTGAAGGGCAAGCTGGACGGCACCGCCATCCGCGTTCCCACCCCCAATGTCTCGCTCATCTCGCTGGACGTGGTGCTGAAGAAGCAGGGCAGCGTGGAGGAAATCAACGCCGCCATGAAGAAGGCCGCCGAGGGCGAGCTGAAGGGCATTCTCGGCTACTCCACCGACAAGCTGGTGAGCCAGGATTTCAACCACGTCGCGGCTTCCTCCACCTTCGACGCGCCGCAGACCACCGTCGTCGATGGCGGGCTGACCCGCGTGCTCTCCTGGTACGACAATGAGTGGGGTTTCTCCAACCGCATGTCCGATACCGCCGCCTATTTCGGTGCGCTATGAGCAGGAGCCTTGACGATGCACAGGTAGCCGGGCGGCGTGTGCTGCTCCGTGCCGATTTGAACGTGCCTATGCAGGGCGGCCAGGTCTCCGACGCCACCCGGCTGGAGCGCCTTGTGCCCACCATCAAGGAACTGGCCGATAAGGGCGCGAAAGTGGTGGTGCTGAGCCATTTCGACCGCCCCAAGGGCAAGGTGGTGCCGGAAATGTCGCTGGCGCCCATTGCCGGGGCGCTGGCCAAGGTGCTCGGCCATAATGTCAGCTTCGCGCCGGATTGCATTGGCCCCGTGGCCGAGGAAGCCGTGGCCAAGCTGAATAATGGCGATGTGCTGGTGCTGGAAAACACCCGTTTCCATGCTGGTGAGGAGCAGAACGACCCGGATTTCGCCTTCGCCTTGGCGAAGCTCGGCGATCTTTACGTCAACGATGCTTTCTCCGCCGCGCACCGCGCCCATGCCTCCACCGAGGGCGTGGCAAAGCATCTGCCTTCCTTCGCCGGGCGGCTGATGCAGGCCGAATTGCATGCGCTGGAAAAGGCTTTGGGCAACCCGGCCCGCCCGGTGGCCGCCATTGTCGCTGGTTCCAAAGTGTCCACCAAGCTCGACCTGCTGAACAATTTGGTTGCCAAGGTGGATATTCTGGTCATTGGCGGCGCCATGGCCAACACATTTCTGGCTGCACAGGGCTTGAACGTTGGCAAATCGTTGCAGGAGCCGGCGCTGCACGAAACGGCGCGCGAGATTCTGAGAGCCGCCGCCGCCAAGGGCTGCGAGGTCATTCTGCCGCAGGACGTGGTGGTGGCGGAAGTGTTCGCCGCCAATCCGCACACCCATGTGGTGAAGGTGGATGCGATTCCGCCCAGCATGATGGCGCTGGATGTCGGCCCGGCCACGGTGGAAGCCTTCATCCACCGTTTGCCGCACATCAAAACCCTTATCTGGAATGGCCCGCTCGGCGCGTTCGAGACCAAGCCGTTCGACGCCTCCACCAATCTGCTCGCGGCGGCCATCGCCAAAGCGACCCAGGAGGGTAAAATCATCTCCGTTGGCGGCGGTGGCGATACGGTCTCGGCCCTCAAACTGGCCGGGGTGCATGGGGATCTTACCTATCTCTCCTCCGCGGGCGGCGCGTTCCTGGAATGGATGGAGGGCAAGGTTCTGCCCGGCGTGATCGCGCTGAGCAAGGATTTGTCGAATATGGGCTGAACGTCCTGCATCGAGGATATGAAAAAAGGGGCCCGCGCGGCCCCTTTTTCTATCAACTGATTCTATCAACTGATGATTCTATCAACTGATGATTCTATCAACTGACGATTTTTTCGAACCTGCCCGCCAGCGTCCGGCAAAGGGGGCAGGCTTGCCCGGCCGGCCGGGATGCTGAATCACACTAGCTTATTGATTTTTCTAGAGCATTTTCCGATCAATCGGAAACGCTAAATTTGCTTGGGCGCGCTGGCGCGCTGGCGTCCGCATTCTGCTGCCTTGGCTTACGCAGGAGAAGAAGCAGTGGCAGCGTAATCAGCGTTGAAAGCATCAGCATCTTGTAATCGTCATTATAAGAAATGACCTGGGCCTGCTGGTTGATAACGGAATCAAGCGCGGCGCGGCCCCCGCTGGTGAACGGATTCCAGAACACCGCGGCGCCGGGCACATTAAGCGTGCGGCTGAACGGCGTGATATAGCTGGAAATTTCAGCGTGATTGACCTGCACATTGCGTGTGAACAAGCTGTTGACGATGGAAATACCTACGCCCGAGCCGATGGTTCTGGCGAGGTTAAATACCCCAGCCCCCTCGGCCCGATGCTCTGGCGCTATGGTCGACAGGCTGAGCGTGCTCAGCGGCACCGTAATCAAGCCCTGGCCAATCCCCTGCACCACACCTGTCAACATAATCGACATGTTAGACACATCCAGGTTCCAGCGGCTCATGGTATAAAAAGCCCCCGCCGTGGTGATAAGCCCGGCAAAGAGGATCAGCCGTGTATCCACCCTGCCAATGAGCCGCCCCGCGGCAAGCATGGCGGCAATGGTGCCAAAGCCGCGCGGCCCCATGACCAGGCCAGCCGTAATGATGGGCTCGTTCATCAAATTCTGCAGGAAGGGCGGCTGCAGTGAAAGAGCCGCATAGGAGCCAATGCCAACGCTGGTGATAAAGAGCGTGCCGGCGGCGAAATTGCGGTCTGTAAAAAGGGCGGGCCGGATAAAGGGCCGCCGCGTGGTGAGGATATGCACGAGAAACAGGTAGAATGCCGTGCCGGCCAGCACGGTCTCGACGATGATCTCGCTGGAGGAGAACCAATCCTTCTCCGAACCGCGGTCCAGCAGCATTTGCAGCGCGCCAACGGCGATGCTGAGCGCGCCGAAACCGAACCAATCGAGCTTGAAGGTGGAATTTTGCTTGGAATCCGGCAGGAAGATGAGCGTGCCGAAAAATGCCAGCGCCCCAATTGGCACGTTGACGTAAAATACGGCACGCCAGGAATAAACGGATGTAAGCCAGCCGCCCAGCACCGGACCCAGTACCGGCGCCGCCATGATGGCAATGCCAAACATGGACATGGCCCGCCCCTGCCGCTCGGGCGGGTTGATGTTGAACAGCACGGCTTGCGTGAGCGGGTTGATGGGCGCGCCCATCGCGCCTTGCAGACAGCGGAACAGAACGATTTGCGTGAGGGATTGAGCCGCGCCGCTAAGCATGGAGGCCAAGGTGAAGCCCGTTATGCAAACCAAAAGGACACGCTTTACGCCGAAACGGGTGGCGAGATAACCGGCTGGCGGCGTCATGATGGCGGAGGTGACGAGGTAGGAGGTGAGAACCCAGGCGATTTCATCCTGGCTGGCGGACACGCTGCCCTGCATATAGGGCAGCGCGACATTGGCGATGGTGGTGTCCAGCGCCTGCATAAGGGTTGCCAGAATCAGGCAGAGGGTGATCGCGCGGCGCGTTTTATTTTCCATGCCGTGCCCCGCGCCTTGTACCGTTTAGATGGCCGGCGATCCTGTCCATGTGAACCTTAAGGTCGAATGATGATGGAGTATTACCTTATATGGCGGATGAACAGTGCCATGTATGCGCCCGCTGGGGGACCCACGCCGAATACCGCGGGTGCGTTTGCCGGGAGCACTTGCCACAAGACCCTCCGCCCGCATAGGGAGCCGGACGGCCCCTTGAATAGCGCGGCCATCCATGCTTTACGCCGCGCTTCCCTGCCGGGTGCGTGGCATCGTGCCCGGCTATGCTCGTCCCAATTCCGGGTGGCCCAGACCAGGGCCTGAGCTGATCAGCCAGAGGGGGACCGCAAATGCCGCTTTATGAAACCGTGGTGATCGCGCGTAGCGAGATTACCCAGGCACAGGCCGACGCCGCCGCCGATGCCGCCACCGCCCAGCTTGAAGCCGATGGCGGTTCTGTCAAGAAGCGTGAATATTGGGGCTTGCGCTCGCTGGCCTACCGCATCAAAAAGAACCGCAAGGGGCATTATATTCTGCTCGGGCTGGATGCGCCCAGCCCCGCCGTGCAGGAAATGGAGCGCCAGCTCACCCTGAACGAAGACGTGCTGCGCTTCATGACCGTGCGCGTGGAAGAGATTTCGGAGGAGCCCTCCGCCATCCTCTCCCGCAAGGCCGACGACCGCGAGCGCAGCTTCCGCGGGCCCAAGCCCAGCGGCCGCTTTGATTCCGGCCGCAAGCGCGGCTTTGATGAGCGCGAAGAGTTCCGCGCGCGCGACGAGTTCCGCGCCGACCGTGACGATTACGGCGCCGAGGAGGATATCTGATGTCCGACAATACCGAACAGCCCGGCACGCTGCGCCGCCCCGCCGTGGGTGCCCGCCGGCCCTTTTACCGCCGCAAGAAATCCTGCCCCTTCTCCGGGGCCGGCGCGCCGGTGATCGACTATAAGGACGTGCGGCTGCTGTCGCGCTTCCTGTCGGAGCGCGGCAAGATTGTGCCGTCGCGCATCACCGCCGTTTCGGGCAAGAAGCAGCGCGAGCTGGCCAAGGCCATCAAGCGCGCCCGCTTCCTCGCCCTGCTGCCCTACGTGCTGAACTAAGGGAGGGGGAACAATGGCAAACGTTGAACTGATCCTGCTCCAGCGCGTTGAAAAGCTGGGCCAGATGGGCGAGCTGGTGAAGGTGAAGCCGGGCTATGCCCGCAACTACCTGCTGCCGCAGGCCAAGGCCGTGCGCGC
>JAKBBM010000076.1 GCA_021808545.1 Pseudomonadota bacterium
AATAATTATTTAAGTTTTTTCATTTGCGGAAAAGGGCACTTAAGCTGTCTCATTATACCGCAGGTTTCAGAACGATACGGGGGTGAACGAACGTGGCTCTTTGTATAAAATCTGTTGAATCCTGAAACCTATAAAAAAAGCCCAGGCCAAAGAACCAAATATAAAATATATTTTTAAGGGGAATGGAAAATGGCTAATTACGGGTCGGGTACATATTCCTTGCTAGGGGTGGCGGGAACAGTCACGGCCACGGTTGATCCGAACGCGACCGTGGTTTTCAACCTCACGGGGGTGCTCAGCACGTTCGTGATCTCGTCCAATACCGGCTCGTCCGTGACCATCAATAACACGGTTAATATCGCGGATAATCTGACATTGGATACGAATGGCGGCACCATTGTCATTGGCACATTGGCGGGGGGGCTGGGCGTAGTGAACGCCACCATCGGTCATGGCGGCACATTCGTGGCGGGCAGCACCGCCATCGGGCTGATCAATAGCGGCACCATCACCTATTCCACCGGCGGCGGCACCGCGCTGCTTGGCACGTCGAGCGATTTCGTCAATCTGACCTTTGCCCCGGTGATCGATAATTTCACCAGCACGGCCGACAGGCTGGATAATGAATCGCTCAAATATAGCGGGTTTCAGAGCTATACGATCAGCGGCACCAGCACCGGCACGCAGACAATCACGATCACCGATACGTCGGGCAATTTCACCTTCTCCACCAACGATGCGGGGCTGCAGGATGGCACATATACCTCGCTCACCAGCGGCCCGCTGCTTATGGGCGCCGATGGGGCCGGCGGCATCACGATCGCGCCATGCTTTTGCGCGGGCACGCGGATTCGCACGCCCTGGGGCGAGAGCCGGGTTGAGGATCTGCGAATCGGGGATGAGGTGGTGACCGCCTTTTCCGGCGTGCAGCGGATAAAATGGATCGGTCGGCGCGATTATGTGGGGCGCTTCATTGCCGGGAATAGCCGCGAGGTGCCGGTCTGCATCAAGGCGGGTGCCCTGGCGGACGGTGTGCCCGCGCGCGATTTATGGGTGTCGCCCGACCATGCCATTTATGCCGATGGCATGCTGGTTCATGCGTGGCGGCTGATCAATGGCGTGACCATTTTGCAGCCGCCACCGGTGGATCATGTCTCCTACCGGCATGTTGAGCTGGACGAGCATGCTGTGCTGTTCGCCGAAGGCTGCCCGGCCGAGAGCTTCTGGGATACCGGCGTGCGCGGGCGGTTCCAGAATGCCGAGGATTATGAGGCACTTTACGGCGAGACAGCGCCCGTCCCTTCCTGCCTGCCCGTGGTGGGCGAGGGTGAGGCGCTCAATGCATTGCAGCGCCGGCTGGCCGCGCGGGCAGGGGTAATGCAAGACGATGCCGAACCTGGGCCGTTGCGCGGGTTTATCGACATGGTCTCGCCAGAAATGATCTGCGGCTGGGCACAAGACGAGGCCGCGCCGGAGCGCCCCGTTGCCCTCGATGTTTTCGTGAATGGGTTGTGCGTGGGCCATGCCTTGGCCAATGGCTACCGGGGGGATTTGAAGGAGGCCGGGATCGGCTCGGGCTGCCATGGCTTTATGTTCAACCTGCCGGTCCCCGGGCGGGTGGAGGTATGCCGCGCCGACGATGGTGAAAAAGTGCCGCTCACGGCAACAGAAGCCGCGCGTCTCAATCATCAGGTCGCATAATGTAGCCCCGGTGGCGGCTCATGCCGCCGCCGGGCCGCGTTCAGGCGCTTTGCGGCTTGGCCTCCAGGAATTTTTCTACAAGGCTGGCGCCGTCGATTTTTTCCTCGGTCAGGGCCATGGCCAGCACCTCGCTGCCAAACACGTTGGGGGCGAGGATCATGTCCGGCTGAACCCGGCGCACACGCTCCAAATTCTTGCGGTTGCTGACGGCGGCGACCTTTTTCGCATCCGTGTTCACCTCTTTGAGCGCCAGGATGACAAAGGCGTTCTCCGCATCGTCATCCGACAAAGCAAGCACGGCATGCGCGGTTTCGGCGCCAGCACGGCGCAGCACCTCAAGCTCGGTGGCATCGCCGGTCACGATCTCGGCCTCGCCAAAGCCGCTGGCATCCTCATCGGCGATGACGATGACGGATTTGTCCCGATTCAGCAATTCGCGCACCGTGTTGCGCGCGAGCGCGCCAGATCCCGCGACGATGAAATGATTGACCCGTTTCATGCGCTTCCTCTTGGGTTCGATGATCCTGCTTAAACGCCCCTGCACCAGCGGCCCGACCACGGCGCTGAGCGAGGTGACGAATACCGTGATGCCGACGACGATGAGCGACATGACAAAGAGCCGGGCATCATCCGATTTGGGGGTGATATCGCCATAGCCCACGGTGGACATGGTGACGATGGTAAAATACGCGGCCTGCGACAAAGTGAGAATGGGCGGTGAAAAACCCTGGCCCAGTATAAACGAACCGAGCACGCCGTAAGCCAGAAGCAGCACCGTGGCGGCCACCGCGAACAGCGTGCCGGCGGCAAGCGATGAGCGCTGAAACGCCTGGCCCGAGACGGAAATAACCGCAAACAACGCGAATATATAAAGAACGGTGTAAGAATCCCATGCTTGATGACTGTAACCCACGGCCAGCGCGCCCTGCGTGAGGGTGATGAGCAGCGCCGAAATCCAGGCCAGGCGCGAGCGCAGCAACAAGCCAAAGGCGATGAAGATTTGCAGCGCGCCGATGATGACGGTGGGAACCCCGCGCAGAATCAGCTGTGGCACGCCATTGGCCAGCGGATGCAGCGCGTTGAACACGCCGCTCAGCTCCAGATGGAAATATTCGTACAGATATTTGTGGATGACGGGCAGCAAGGCCAGCGCCCCGGCTCCCCCAACGGCAAGGGCGAGCGGGACTTGCGGAAACCATAAATCAAGCCGGGCACGACGGTAAACACGCCAGAACAGGCGCTCAACCGTCGCCACGATATGTTTTACCCCCCGCATGAGTGGATTTTGTGGCTTATGCGCAGGGATGTCAAAATCTTGTCCCGGCCATTCAGGCCGCGATCTCGACCTTAAAGCTCTCGATCACGGTGTTGGCGAGCAGCATGCGGGCCATCTCCTCGGCCTGTGTTTTGGCTTTGGCGGCATCGTTCTCGGCCAGCTCCAGCTCAATGACCTTGCCCATGCGGACCTCGCCCACATTGGCGAATCCAAGATTATTCAGGGCATGGCCAATGGCCTTGCCCTGCGGGTCGAGCACGCCGTTTTTCAGCATGATGGTGACGATGGCTTTCATGACTTGTCTTCCGTAAGAGTTCTTAAGCGAGGCAGCGTGCTTACTGCATGGTCTCGGGGCCTTTCAGGTCGCGCGCGCCGGCCTCGGGCAGAATCCCTAAGCGGCGGGCAACTTCCTGATAGGCTTCCTCGATCTTGCCGAGATCGCGGCGGAAGCGGTCCTTGTCCATCTTCTCGTTGGTCTTGCTGTCCCACAGACGGCAATTATCCGGGCTGATCTCGTCGGCGAGGACAATGCGCATATCCTCATTCTCATACAGCCGGCCGAATTCCAGCTTGAAATCGACCAAGGTGATGCCGACCCCCAGGAACAGCCCAGAGAGGAAATCGTTAATCCTCAGGGTGAGGTGAACGATATCGTCCATATCCGGCGGGGTGGCCCAGCCAAAGGCGGTGATGTGTTCTTCCGCCACCATCGGGTCGTTCAGCTGGTCGTTCTTGTAGTAATATTCCACGATCGAGCGGGGCAGGCGGGTACCTTCGGGGATACCAAGGCGCTGCGCCAAGCTGCCGGCGGCAATGTTGCGGACCACCACCTCGATGGGGATGATCTCGACTTCTTTAATGAGCTGCTCGCGCATGTTCAGACGCCGGATGAAGTGTGTGGGGATATTGATTTCCGCAAGCCGGGTCATCAGGAATTCGCTGATTCGGTTGTTCAGCACGCCTTTGCCGGTAATCGTGCCCTTTTTCTGGGCGTTGAACGCGGTTGCATCGTCCTTGAAATACTGAACAAGGGTGCCGGGTTCCGGTCCTTCGAATAGAATTTTTGCTTTGCCTTCGTAGAGCTGGCGGCGCCGGGCCATGGATCGAGTACCTTCAGAGATTAGACGGAGCCGGTCTATACCAATCTCGGGCGGTAAGCGCCATGCCTGGACACGCATGGAAGCTAAGCCTGGTGACAATCTGGCCGCGCGCACAATCTGGCGGGGCGCGCGACCAGGACGCAGAAGGGTTATGCCGCCGCGGATTCGAGGGCCGGATAATCCGTATAGCCGTGCGCGCCTTGGCCATAGAAGGTCTCGGGGTTCGGCTCGTTCAGGGGCGCGTTGGCGGCGAAACGGGCCACCAGATCCGGATTGGCGATAAAGGCCTTGCCCCAGGCCACGGCATCGGCCGTACCGGCATCCAGCGCCGCCTGGGCGTTCTCCTTCGTGAAGCCCTCATTGGCGATGACGGGGCCTTGGAAAATCTGCTTGAGCTGCGGCAAAATGGAATCCGGCCCCTGATGCTCACGCGCGCAGAGGAAGGCGATGCCGCGCTCGCGCAGCTCCCGGGCCACGTGGGAGAACGTGGCGAGCGGGTCCGAATCGCCCATGTCGCTGGCATCGCCGCGCGGCGCCAGATGCACGCCCACCAGCTCAGGCCCCCAGACGGAGGCCGCCGCATCCGTGACCTCCAGCAGCAGCCGGGCGCGGTTGGCGATGGAGCCGCCATATTCGTCCGTGCGCTTGTTGGTGGAATCCTGTAGGAACTGATCCAGCAGATAACCATTGGCACCGTGGATCTCGACACCGTCGAAATCGGCCATTTGCGCGTTCATCGCCGCCTTGCGGTAGCATTCGATGAGGCCGGGCAGCTCCGCCGTCTCCAGCGCGCGGGGGGTGACGTAATCCTGCAGCGGGCGGACTTGGCTGACATGGCCCTGCGGCTGGATGGCGCTGGGGGCCACGGGCAGTTCGCCATTCAGATAAAGCGGCGCCGAAATGCGCCCAACATGCCAAAGTTGGGCAAAGATGCGCCCGCCGGCTTTATGCACAGCGCTGGTCACGCGCTTCCAGCCCTCGACCTGCTCTTGGCTCCACAGGCCGGGCGTATCCGGGTAGCCAACGCCCATGGGGGTGACGGAGGTGGCCTCGGACAGGATAAGCCCGGCACTGGCGCGCTGTGCGTAATATTCGGCCATCAGCGCGTTGGGCACGCGGCCCGCATCGGCCCGGCAGCGGGTAAGCGGGGCCATGATGATGCGGTTGGGTAGGGTGATGTCGCCAAGCTTAAGTGGGTCGAACAGGCTGGGCATGGGGAGTCCTTACAGAGGGGGGTTAGAGGGACTGGCCAAGGGCGGCGACGAAGCGGGCGATGGCCGCCTCGTCGCGTTTATAGAAAACCCATTGGCCGATTTTTTGCGCCGAGAGCAGGCCCGTCTGGGTCAGCAGGGCCAGATGCGCGGAGACCGTGGATTGCGACAGGCCGCAGGCGGCTTCGATTTTGCTGGCGCACACCCCAAATTCGTAAGGATGCGCCTGGCCGGGGAAATCCCGTTCCGGCGTTTTCAGCGCTTGCAAAATGCGTCGCCGCACAGGGTTGGCAAGGGCGCGTAACCCTTCATCCAGCGCGGCCATGGGGGCATCGTCCATCGTCATCGAGCGATATATGGATCGGGATAAAACGATGTAAAGAGGTTACGCGACAGGTCGCTGGCTGCGCCCTGAGCGGGTGATCATCACCACCCCGTCGCCGGCCTCGATGATGGTGGCAGGATCGGGGCGGGTCAGGGTCTCACCGGATTGGCGGTGAATGGCAACAATGAACAGGCTGCTGCCGGCCGTTTGTTCGATGGATTCGATGCTCGCCCCGGCCAAGGGACTGTCGGCTGCAACCGGCACCACCTCCAGCTCCAGCCCCAGCGCGCGCAGCCCCACACCCAGCATGCGGATGCGATCCGCCGTATCGGTGATACGCGCGGTGGGCGGAAACAAGATAAGCTGGGCGATGCGCTCGGCGCCGATATGGGTGGGCTCGACCACCGAATTGGCGCCCGCGCGCAGCAGCATGCCCTTGGTGCTGGGGGCCTCGCCGCGCGCGATAATTTCGAGGTTTTTGTTCAGGTTACGCGCCGAGAGGGTGATGAATACATTGACCGCGTCGTTCGGCACGACGGAAGCCAGCGCGCGAGCGCGTTCCACCCCCACCGCCTTCAGCACAGTCTCATCCGTGGCATCGCCGGCCCAGGTCATGAGCCCTTTTTCCGCCGCGTCGGCCAGGCGGGCCTCGTCGCGGTCCACCACCACGAAATCCACCTGTCCGGCCTGCAGCTCATCGGCCAGCATGTGCCCGATGCGGCCAAACCCGCACACGATGACATGGCCGTTCATATGCTCGATTTTAGTTTTCATCCGCCGGCTTCCCAGAAGCTGCTGGAGTTGCGATAGAGTAAAGAATTGCACGATGGCGCCGGTGAGGAAAATAACCCCGGTGCAGCCGAGCACGATGGTGATGATGGTGACGGCGCGCAGATCCGGCGAGGTAATGGGATGCAGCTCGCCATAGCCGACCGTGAAGACGGTGACGATCACAAAGTAGAGGGCATCGCCCCAGGACCAGCCGAACTGGACATAAGCAAAGGTTGCCAAGCCAATGACGGCCAGCATGTAGAGCAGCCCGGCGAGCAGGTTGCGCCAGGGGCTGTCGATCAGACGGTTCATGAAACGGCAAGGGCCAGGGGGTGTATGTCCCCCTGGCCCCGGATCTTCGGATCGGACGTAAAAAGGCGCATCAGCCCCGCTGGTCGAGCGGCACGTAATCGCGCGTCGCGGCGCCGGTGTAAATCTGGCGCGGACGGCTGATGCGGTTGGTCGGATCCTCGCTCATCTCCTTCCACTGGCTGATCCAGCCCACCGTGCGGGCCAGCGCGAAGATCGGCGTGAACATCTGGGTGGGGAAGCCCATCGCCTTGAGGATGATGCCCGAATAGAAATCCACATTCGGATAGAGCTTGCGGGAGACGAAATAATCATCCTCCAGCGCGATCTTCTCCAGCTCCATGGCGAGGTCGAGCATCGGCTCGTCCTTGATGCCAAGCTCACCCAGCACCTCGTAGCAGGTCTTTTGCATGATCTTGGCGCGCGGGTCGTAATTTTTATAGACCCGGTGGCCAAAGCCCATCAGCTTCACGTTGGAATTCTTGTCCTTCACCTGGGCGATGAAGTCGGGGATGTTGTCCTTATGGCCGATTTCGGCCAGCATTTTCAGCACCGCCTCATTGGCGCCGCCATGGGCCGGGCCCCAGAGCGAGGCAATGCCCGCTGCGATGCAGGCGAACGGGTTGGCGCCGGTGGAGCCGGCCAGGCGCACGGTGGAGGTGGAGGCGTTCTGCTCATGGTCGGCATGCAGGATCAGGATACGCTCCATGGCGCGGGTGAGGATGGGGTTGGGCTTCCACTCCTCGGCCGGCACGGCCTGGAACATATACAGGAAATTCTCCGCGTAAGAGAGGTCGTTGCGCGGATACATGAAGGGCTGACCGACATTGTACTTATACGCCCAGGCGGTGATGGTGGGGATCTTCGCGATCATGCGGAAGGCGGAGATTTCCCGCTGGCGGGGGTCGTGAATATCGATGCTGTCGGGGTAGAAGGCGGACATGGCGCCGACCACCGAGCAGAGCATGGCCATGGGGTGCGCATCGCGGCGGAATCCGTCCCAGAAGCGGCGGATCTGCTCGTGCAGCATGGTGTGGCGGGTCACGCCATTGGTGAAGTTCTCCAGCGCGGCGGCGGAAGGCAGCTCGCCATAGAGCAGCAGATAAGCCACTTCGAGGAAGGAGGATTTCTCTGCCAGCTGGTCGATCGGGTAGCCGCGATGCAGCAGGATGCCTTCATCGCCGTCAATATAAGTGATGGCGCTTTCGCAGGAGGCAGTGGCGCCATAAGAGGGGTCGAAGGTGAAGATGCCAAGTTCGTTCTGCAGCTTGCGGACATCCAGGCAGTCTGTGCCGAGCGTGCCGCCCAGCACTGGCAGCGTGGCGGTCTTCCCGTCATGGGTCAGCGTTGCGGTACCGACCTGCTTGCTTGTTGCGGTTTGAGCCATGCCGATGAACCTTCCGATTTGTTTTGGTCAGATATGCGATGCCGTGATGCCAGGATGACAATCTTCCTGGCATGGCGAGATGAAGAGACGGTTATAAAATCCGGCTGGACCTGTAAAGCGCCGTGGCGCAATGCACAACGGGCAACTTTGCAACCGTTGGCGTGACGCGGGTCTTAAGCCAGATCCCGGGGCAGCAGTAGGCGGGTGAGGGCGGCCGTGCCGGGCTTGAGCCGCCGCCAGGGCGTGGCGATCATAAATTCGGCCAGGGCGGCTGTGGGAAAGCCCTCATCCAGCCGTTTGAGCGCGGGCGAGGGACGCAGCGGCCCCGCCAAGGACAGCGCCAGCTCGTGCAGCCCGGGATTATGGCCAATAACCATGGCGCTGCGCACCGTTTCCGGCAGGTCTTGCAAGATGTCGCGGATTTGGCCCGCCGTGGCCATGTAGAGCTGGGGCAGCGCATCAATATTCGGCCATTCATCCCAGACATTCACGCTCTCCAGCACATCCAGCGTTTGTCGGGTGCGGGTGGCGGTGGAGACAAGCACGACGTCCGGCGCCAGCCCGGCTCGGCGCATGGCGCCGCCCATTCGTCCGGCGGCGGCGCGGCCGGCCTCGGTCAGGGCGCGTTCATGGTCGGCGCCCTTGCCCTGCGGCTCGGCTTTGGCGTGGCGAAGAAGAATCAATTGATGCATAATGGTATTGTGCCATGGCATGCGGCGTCTGTCGCCCCTATGTGAGTTTATGCCATGGTTCCGGTGTGACGCGGCCGTGGCCGGCCGCGTGGCGCCAAACGCCGCGTTTTAGGCGTAACCCGTACCACAAGACGTGCGAGGGATAAGATATGGAACGGAGAGAGTTCTTGACAGGCATGGCCGCGACGGCGGTCCTGGGTACAAACGCCAAGGCCAGTACCTTGCCCGTGCCCGCCAGCGGGCGGATCGGCTTTAAGGTGCTGCACAATGGCACGCATGTGGGGGAGTATCACACAATATTCACCCGGC
>JAKBBM010000077.1 GCA_021808545.1 Pseudomonadota bacterium
CGAAATTGGGAAAGCTGACGATGGCATGCGTGCCGATACGCAGCATCTGGGCCAGCACCTCGCGCGGGCGTTCCACCGCCTGCAGCGTGCGCGAGAGCACCACATAGTCGAACGCCCCGTCCGGGTAGGTGGCGAGGTCGCTATCGGCATCGCCCTGCATCACCGGCACGCCATGCGCCACCGCGCGGGTCACCGTTTCCATGTCAAGCTCAAGCCCACGCGCATCGCACTGCTTGGCGCGGAACAGATGCTCGATCAGCACGCCCTCGGAACAGCCAATATCCAGCACGCGCGAACGGGGCGCGATCAGCTCGGCGATCAGCGCCAGATCGACGCGGATTTTCTTGCGGGTGTTCAGGCCCATGTAAGGCCCGCATGCTCGGCACAGCCCGAGAGGAACCCGGCCAGGCTACGATGGAAATCCGGCTCATCCAGCAGGAAGGCGTCATGTCCCTTGTCGGACTGCACCTCAACAAAGGACACATTGGCCGCCACATGGTTGAGCGCGCGCGCGATGGCGCGCGATTGCGCGGTGGGAAACAGCCAGTCGGACGAGAAGGAGACCAGCAAAAAGCGCGTTTTCGTGCCGCGGAAGGCATTGGCCAGCCCGCCCTCATGGTCCGCGGCGAGATCGAACAGATCCATCGCGCGGGTGATGGTGAGGTAGGCATTGGCGTCGAACCGGCGCACGAAGCTGGAGCCCTGATATTGCAGGTAGCTCTCGACCTCGAACTTATCCGTGCCCAGCGCCGAGAGCTGCGTGCCGCTTTGCAGCTTGCGGCCGAATTTACGGGTGAGTGCCGCTTCCGACATGTAGGTGATATGCGCGGTCATGCGCGCCACCGCGAGGCCGCGCGCCGGGCTGACACCATGCGCCCAGTAGCGCCCGGCATGAAAATCGGGGTCGGTGGCGATGGCCTGGCGGCCGATCTCATGAAAGGCGATATTCTGCGCCGAATGATAAGAAGCGGCCGCCACCGGCACGGCGGCGAACACGAAATCGGGAAAGAGTGTCGCCCAGCTCAAGGTCTGCATGCCGCCCATGGAGCCGCCAATCACCGCGAACAGCTGGCTGATGCCCAGATGCTCGACCAGTAATTTCTGGGCGCGCACCATGTCGCTGATCGTCACCGGCGGAAAATCCGTTCCCCATAGTTCGCCCGGGCGGTCGGGGTGGGGGCTGCGTGGCCCGGTTGAGCCCATGCAGCCACCTAGAACATTGCTGCAGATGACAAAATATTTATTTGTATCCACGGCCAAGCCCGGCCCCACCACGCGCGCCCACCAGCCGGGCTTGCCGGTCTCGGGGTTGGGCTCGGCCACGTACTGGTCGCCGGTCAGCGCATGGCAGACCAGAATCGCGTTGTTTTTGGCCGTATTTAACGTGCCGTAGGTACGGTAGGCGAGGGTCAGGCCGGCGAGATGCCGCCCGCAATCAAGCGTCAGACCCTGGGGCAGGGTCAGGCTCTGATGCTGGGTTTCGGAAAAGGCGGTATTCTGGTCCATTTTCTGTGCTGGGGATATGCGCTGATGGGCCCGGCTGTGCAATCCCCGCGCTTGGCGGCGCATCCGCATTTAGGCTAACAGGGCGGGCGATGAACGATCTTCAGCCCCCCCCCGCCGACAGGCTCGGCCAGCTCCGCGCGCAGCTCGATGCGCTTGACGATCAAATTCATGATCTTTTGATGCAACGCGCTCGGGTGGTCGAATCCGTGGCGGCGGATGGCGGCAAGAAGGGCACGAAAATCCGCCCCGGGCGCGAGGCGATTATTCTGCGCCGGCTGCTGGCGCGCCATCAAGGCGCGATGCCCCCCCAGGCGATCGTGCGGTTTTGGCGCGAGATGTTCGGCGCGGCGCTGATCATTGAGGGCGGGCAGACCATGGCGGTGTGCGATGGCGAGGGCGGTGAGACCCGCCTGGCCCTGGCGCGCGAGCATTTTGGCCCGCTCACACCCGTGCGCCGGCACCATAACCCCTCGCAAACCCTGGCCGACATTGCCCGCGAGGGCGGCGCGCAGCTGGCCGTGCTGCCGCCTTTGGCCGAGGATGACGAGGCGCATGGCGGGTGGTGGACGATGCTGGCCCATGCCGGGGCGCGCCGGCTTTATGTGATTGCCAAAATCCCGTTCTGGACCCAGCGGGCCGAGGGGCTGCCCCAGGGCGAGGCCTATGTGGCCGCGGCGGTGCCGCCGGATGCGAGCGGGCATGATCGCGGGCTGATCATGCTGGTGCTGGGAGCGGAAAGCTCACGCGCGCGCATTGTCGCGGGGCTGCGTGAGGCGGGGTTTGCGCCCGGCCCGCTCTGGGTCCGGCGCTTGCCGGGTGATCCGCGTTTTTATGTGCTGGCCGAGGTGGAGGGGCTGGTCGCCGATGATGATCCGCGCCTTGCCGCCATTGCCGGGTTGGATGTCCCGCCCATGGTGATTGGCGGCTATGCCGTGCCGCTGGGAGGGGCGGCGTGAGCAACGCCCCCGCCCCGCGCGCGGCGGTATTTTCCGTCGCGCCCTATGTGGGTGGCGAATCGAAGCTGCCCGGCATCGCGCAACCGCTCAAACTTTCCTCCAACGAGGGCGCGTTCGGCCCGCCGCCAGGTGCCATCCGCGCCATGGCGGATGCGGCGGCAACCATGCACCGCTACCCGGATGGCGGATCGGTGGCGCTGCGCCAGGCCATTGGCGATACGTTCGGGTTGGATCCCGCGCGCATCGTTTGCGGCAACGGCTCGGATGAGATCATTACTCTACTGATCCAATCCTATGGTGGGCCGGGCACGGAACTGATCATGAGCGCGCATGGCTTCTCGATTTACGAGATCGCGGGCAAGCTTGCGGGCTGCACGGTCAAAAAAGCGATGGAGACGGACCTTACCACCGATGTGGACGCGATCCTTGGCCTCGTCACGCCGCAAACCACGCAAGTGTTCATCGCCAACCCCAACAACCCCACCGGCACGATGCTGAAGCAGGCTGACATGCGGTGCCTGCGTGAGCATCTGCGCCCCGACATCCTGCTCGTCATCGACGCGGCCTATGCCGAATATGTCGAGCATCCGGATTACGATCCCGGCACCGCCCTGGTGGAAGCCGGCACCAACACGGTGATGACGCGCACCTTCTCCAAGATTTTCGGCCTGGGCGGCGCGCGGCTCGGCTGGGGCTACGCGCCGGAAGCCATTGTGGATGTGCTCAACCGCGTGCGCCCGCCTTTTCCGGTGAATGCGTTCGCCGCCGCCGGCGGCATCGCGGCCCTGCGGGAGCCGGGCTGGCTGGAACAGGGCCGCGCGCATAATACCCAGGCCAAACGCCGGTTGAGCGAGCGGCTAACCCAGGCGGGGCTGCGCGTGTATCCGTCGGCGGCGAATTTCATCCTGGTCGATTTCACAACGTCCGAGCGCGCCATCGCGGCGGATGAGCATTTGCGCGGGCAGGGTATTATCGTGCGCCGGGTGGCCTCTTACGGGCTGCCGCATTGTTTGCGCATCACCATCGGGCTGGATGAGGAATGCGCCCGCGTGGCCGCGGCGCTGGCAGAATTTTGCCATGGCTGAGCCGCTATTCCAGCGCCTGGTCATTATCGGCATCGGGCTTATTGGCGGCTCCATTGCGCGCGGGCTTCGGGCACGGGGCGGCGCGGCCGGGCGGATCGTGATTTGCGATGCCAACGCAGCACATTTGGCGCGGGCGCAAGAGTTGGGGCTGGGCGATGAGTATATCGCCGATCCGGCCCAGGCTGTGAGGGGGGCTGATGCGGTGATCCTGTGCGCCCCGGTCGGCGCGTTCGCTGGCCTGGGGCAGGCAATTGGCCCGCACCTCAAGCCCGGCGCCATTTTGTCGGATGTTGGTTCGACCAAGCAATCCGTGATCCGCGATCTTGCGCCGCATCTGCCGGCGGGCGTGCATTTCATCCCCGCTCATCCGCTGGCGGGCACCGAATTTTCCGGCCCCGATGCGGGCCTGGCCGATCTATTCGCGGGGCGCTGGTGCCTGCTGACCCCGCCCAATGGCGCCGACGAGGCGGCGGTGGAGCGGATCGAGGCGCTGTGGCAGGCCCTGGGTGCCCGCACCGCGCGGATGACGCCTGAGCATCACGATCGGGTGATCGCCATTGTCTCGCATCTGCCGCATCTCATCGCCTTTACCATTTGCGGCACGGCTGATGATCTGGCCGATGAAACCCGCGCCGAGGTGCTGCAATTCGCCGCCTCCGGCTTTCGGGATTTTACCCGCATCGCGGCCTCCGATCCGGTGATGTGGCGCGACATCTTCATCAATAACAAGGAGGCGCTGCTGGAAATGTTCCAGCGTTTCTCCGAGGATGCGCAATCCATGGCGCGCGCGGTCCGCTGGAACGATACCGCCTATATCGAGGACCGGATCAACCGCAGCCGCAGGATCCGCAAGAACCTGATCGACATCAAGCAGGCATAACCAACGCGTTTACCAGAGGAGACAGGCCGATGCAGAGCGTGGCGGTCATCATCGCGGCGGGACTTGGCACCCGCATGAAATCTTCCCTACCCAAGGCCGCGCATAAAATCGCCGGGCGCGAGATGCTCGCGCATGTTTTGCGCGCCGCCGAACAGGCGTTCGACCGCGTGGTGGTCGTGCTGGGGCCGGATATGGACCAGCTCGCCAAGCTTGCCGTCCCGCATGAGGTGGTGGTGCAGGCCGAGCGCCTGGGCACCGCGCATGCCGCGGTGCAGGCCGCCCCCATGTTTGGCGAAGGGCCGGTGGCGGTGTTTTATGCCGATAATCCGCTGGTCACGGCACAGACCATGCAGGCCCTGCTGGCCCGCGCCAAGGCGGGCGATGCCGGGCTGGTGCTGCTGGGCATGACCCCGCCCACGCCCGGCCAATATGGCCGCATCGTGCTGGAGGAGGGGTATGTCGCGCGGATCGTGGAATATGCCGACGCAACCCCGGCCGAGCGCGCCATCAGCTTTTGCAATGCGGGCGGCATGGTCGCTTTGGGCGCGGATATGCGCGACTGGCTGGGCGAGGTGCGCGCCGACAATGCCAAGGGCGAGTTTTATCTGACCGATATTGTCGCCATTGCGCGCGGACAGGGGATGAATGTCGCGGCGCTCGATGCCCCGCATGAGGAATGCATGGGGGTGAATTCCCGCGCCGAGCTGGCCCAGGCCGAGGCCGTGTTCCAGGCGCGCGCGCGTGCCGCCGCCATGGCGGCGGGTGTGGGCATGCAAGCACCCGAGACCGTGTTTCTCTCCGCCGATACGGTGCTGGGCGAAGATGTGTTCATCGGCCCGCATGTGGTCTTTGGCCCGGGTGTCACGGTGGAGCCAGGCGCTGAAATCAAGGCGTTTTCGCATCTGGAAGGCTGCGTGGTGCGTGCGGGCGCCGTCATCGGCCCGTATGCGCGGCTGCGCCCGGGCGCCGATGTGGGCGAGGGGGCCCATGTCGGCAATTTTGTCGAGCTGAAGGCGGCCAAGCTGGGGAAGGGGGCCAAGGCCAATCATCTCACCTATCTGGGCGATGCCGAGGTGGGGGCGGGCAGCAATATCGGGGCTGGCACCATCACCTGCAATTACGATGGTGTGGCCAAGCACCGCACCGTTATCGCGGAAAAAGCCTTTATCGGCTCCAACACCGCCCTTGTGGCGCCGGTGCGCGTGGGGGCTGGCGCGCTGGTTGCGGCTGGCTCGGTGATTACGTCGGATGTGCCGGACGGCCAGCTTGGCATTGCGCGTGGGCGGCAGGTGAACAAGCCGCGCGGCTGACGAATTGGCCACCCCGCTCTTGCGTTCGCGCCAGCTCCCGGCCAGAAACAGCGCAGCCATGCCGCACCGCCCGCTCCTCCACCGGATCGATGCCTATATCATCGGCCAGCTCCTCATCGCGCTGCTGCTGGTGACCACGGGGCTGGTCGCGCTGATTTGGCTGACGCAATCTCTGCGTTTCATCCAGATCATCGTCGATCATGGGCTCTCGCCGCTGGTGTTTCTCAAACTCACCTTTTTGCTGGTGCCCAGCTTTTTGGCCACGATCCTGCCCATTACCAGCTTTATCGTGGTGCTGTTCGTCTATTCCCGCCTGGCCGGCGACCGTGAGCTGACGATCATGCGCGGCATTGGTTTGTCGGATATGAAGCTCGCGCGCCCGGCCTTGGGGGTGGCGTTGGGGGCTGTACTGCTTGGCTACGCGCTGACCATGGGGCTGGTGCCGGCCTCGATCTCGGCCTTCCGCGCCTATCAGTTCGAGATCCGCAACCAGATTGCCGCGTTTTTGCTGCAGCCGGGGGTGTTCACCCAGGTGACCAGCCATGTCACGGTCTATGTGCAGGCGCGCGGTCCCAATGACAGCCTGCGCGGCATCCTGATCGAGGATAACCGCAACCCCGCATCCCCGGCGACGATTCTGGCCCGCACGGGGCAGCTTGTCGTTACCCCGTCCGGGCCGATGGTGGTGCTGCAGGATGGCTCGCGCGAGCAGATCGACGCCAAGACCGGCCGGCTCGACCTGCTGACCTTCAAGCGTAACCAGATTTCCCTGGCGCAGACCGCCAAGGCCATGACCCCAGATGAGACCAACGCGGCACAAGCCCCGCTCGGCGCGCTTTTGCATCCGCGCAAGGGGCTCTCCGCGGGCGAGCGCGGCAAATGGCTGGTTGAGGCGCAGCGCCGCTTAACCGCGCCGCTCACCGCGCTCAGCTACAGTTTGATCGCGCTGGTGGCCGTGCTGGGCGGCGCGTTCCGCCGCCATGGCGGGCTGCTGCGTCCGGCGGTGGCGGTGGGGATTGTCACGCTGCTGGTGGCGCTGGAGTTGGGCGTGCAGAATTTGGCCGCGCGCAACACCGCCTTGCTGCCATTCATTTGGGTGGTTGTGCTGGTGCCGGGGCTGGTGCCGGCTTTCATGCTCGTGCGCCAGAACGGGCCGCGTGGATGAGGCCGCCTGTTACCCTCTCGCTCTATTTCGGGCGGCAATTCGCGCAGGCCGTGCTGGTCATGCTGTTCGCGCTTACGGCACTTGTCTCGCTGTTCGATTTTCTGGAATTGCTGCGTGAATCCGCGACAGCGCCCCATGCCGCTTTTTCTACCCTTCTCGAGATCGAGCTGCTGCGCTGGCCCTGGATCGTGCTGCAGATCCTGCCCTTTGCCGTGTTGCTGGGTGGCATTTACGCGTTCTGGCGGCTGGCCCGCACCTCGGAGCTGGTGGTGGCGCGCGCGGCGGGTATATCCGCCTGGCAGTTTCTGGCCGTGCCGGTGCTGCTTTCGGTGCTGCTCGGCGTCTTTGGCACCGCCGCCATCAGCCCGCTTTCGGCCATGATGTACAGCCATGCCGAGGCGTTGGATAATCATTATCTCAAGCCCGGCGGTGGGCCGCTTTCGCTCAATGATGGCGGCGATTTATGGGTGCGCCAAGCCGATGCTGGGCTGGTGCCCGGTGGGGTCGCCGTGCTGCATGCGGCCAATGTGCATCTGCATGGCCAGAGGCTGCAGGCTGCCCGGGTGACGATTTTGCGCCTGGATGGGCAGAATGATCTGCTCGCGCGCATCGAGGCCGGGCAGGCCGTGCTGGAAAATGGCGACTGGCAGCTGAGTGATGTGAATGTGCTGACCCCGAATAATCCGCCGCAGCATGAGGGCAGCCTGGATTTTCCCACGGACCTGACAGTGCACCGGGTGCAGGAGAGTTTCGCCTCGCCCAACGCGCTGTCTTTCTGGGCGCTACCCAGCTTTATTTCGCTGCTCAAGCATTCCGGCTTCTCGCCCACCCGCCATGAGCTCGCCTTTCAGGCCCTGGCGGCGCTGCCGCTGCTCTGCGCCACCATGGCACTGGTTGCAGCCGGGTTCTCCATGCGTCCCTCGCGCCGCGGCGGGGCCACGCCCATGCTCATATTCGGCGTTGCCTCGGGCTTTGCCTTGTTCATGATTTCCGAGATCGCCAACCAGTTTGGCACGTCGGGGGCCATTCCGGTCATGCTGGCCGCCTGGGCGCCGGCGTTGGCCGGGTTGTTTTTGGCGCTTGCGTTGTTGCTGCATCTGGAAGATGGCTGATCTCATGATCCGAACCGGCCGATTCCTGCTTTATCTTGCCGCCGCCACCTGCCTTACCGGAATTGGGCAGGGCGGGGCGGCGCCGCTGGCCAACGTCGCGCAGCCTCAGGCCGGGGATAGAAATGCCCCCGTCAGCTTCTCGGCCGACCGGGTGTCCTACGATAAGAGCGGCCAGATCGTCACGGCCGAGGGGCATGTGCGGGCCATTCAGAACGGCCAGACCCTGACCGCGGATAAGGTGAGTTTCGACCGTACGACCGGCATGGTCACGGCCAGCGGCCATGTGACCCTCACCCAGCCTGATGGAACGAGCGTTTACGCCAAGCACGCGGTGCTGAGCCGGGGCATGAAAGATGCCGTTCTGCGCGGCGTTGCCGCGCGGCTGGCGGAGAATGCGCGCATCATCGCCAATGGCGCGCGCCGCACCGATGATGGCAAGATCGACGAACTGGCCAAGGCTGTCTATTCCGCCTGTGACCTGTGCAAGCGCAACCCGCGCGCCGCCCCCACCTGGACGATCACCGCCCGCACCGTGACGCGCGATCTCGAACATCACATGATCGAGTATCATGATGCCGAGATGCGCTTTTACGGCATTCCCGTGTTCTATACGCCGTTCCTCAGCCAGCCCGACCCCTCGGTCAAACGCCAGAGCGGCTTGCTCATTCCCAGTGCCGGGGCGACCAGCCGGCTCGGTTTTTTCTTCACCGTTCCCTATTATTTTGTGCTCGGCAAATCCTCGGACCTGACGCTGACGCCGGTTTTCGCCAGCAAGCAGGGGCCGGCCTTGCGCGCCAATTACCGCCGCGCCTTCAATGACGGGGACTTGAACATCAACCTCTCTGGCGGGCGTGACCAGAATACGTTTGGTAGCTCCATTTTCGCCAAGAT
>JAKBBM010000078.1 GCA_021808545.1 Pseudomonadota bacterium
CTTCAACGACTATATCGGCGCACCCAACCCGCATCTGTCGGGTATCTCATCAGTCGCCGATCGTAACTATGTCATGTTCAACATCCAGCATAGCTTCTAAAAAAGAACGGAGTACGATTTTATGCAACGACGTACGTTTGGACTGCTTGCCGGGAGCAGCTCACTTGCTTTGGCCGCCGGCGTAAAAACCGCCGAAGCGCAAACCGCGGCCCCTCTCGGGCCAGGCTTAACCCCGTTTGGTTCCGAAGCCGCGGGCAATAAAGAGGGCACCATTCCGCCGTGGACCGGAGGGCTGACCTCTGTTCCAGAAGGTATGAGCTGGGATCCAACCAAGACTCTGCCGCCAGATTTTTTTGCGTCCGACAAGATGCTCTATAAGGTGGATCAATCCAACCTCAGCCAGTACGCGCATCTGGTGCCCGATTCCGTGAGGGAGATGATCACCAAGGATGGCTTCAGCCTGCAGGTCTATCCGACGCACCGCACGGCTGCCTATCCAGATCATGTGCTCAAATCCATTGCGCTCAACGTTAATCGCTCCAAGCTTGATCCAGCAGGCGGCCGGCTTGGATTTACAGGTGGCCTGGGCGGTATTCCGTTCCCGATTTTGGATACCACGGATCCTTACAAGGCTGGCGCGCAGCTCATCTGGAACCATTCGACACGCTGGACAGGTGTGTATCTGAATAATGACTTGGCGGCCTTTGTGGTGCAGGGCCGCGGCGCGCCCATTTTGGCGGCGCTGGGGCCCAACCATTTCTACTATTCATATTACGATCCGAACATGACGCCGGAGAAGTTCGACGGTATTCTCTACAAACTGTTGAATACAAGCTCCGCGCCGCCGACGGTTGTTGGTAACGAAATTTGTTATTGGGACACGACCAACCCCTCGCAAGACCCCATCAAGGTTTGGCAGGTGTTGGCTGGCCAGGGGCGCGTGCGCCGCGCGCCTGAGGTGGAGTACGATGCGCCATCTTCCTTTGTGAACGGTGTCGCCAATTACGATGAGTATTATGGGTTCTCCGGCGCTCCCAACCAGTATGATTGGAAGCTCGTTGGTAAGCAGGAGATTCTCATTCCCTATAATAACAATAAAATCTACAGCGTTATGGCCGAGGATTTCCTCCTGCCGAAATTTCCAAACCCGGAACATCTACGCTGGGAGTTGCACCGTTGCTGGATCTTGGAGGCAACCTTGCATCCAGGCAACCGCAACGTGATGGCCAAGCGGCGTATGTATGTTGATGAGGATACCTGGCAGATCGGGGTCACCGATACATGGGATGCGAAGGGTAATCTGTACCACGCGAACCTAAACCCCAAGGCAAATTTCCCCAATATGCCAGGGACCGTGTATCAGGATACCTATATCATCAATCTGCAAACCGGGTCTTACTGCGCCATGCAGGGTAATTATGCCAACCCGGGTTATAACAAGCCGTGGACATATGAGCCTCACCCGGCCAGCACGTGGGAGCCGCAAGCCATGGCGGCCTCGGCGGCATACTGACGATAAGGCGGGCGTCCCCCGGATGGGACGGCGCCTGCTTTCAATAAACCCAACGAGGCCGCGGTTCATAGCCGCGGCCTTTTTTTGGCCCCCACCGGCCATGATGTGCGCATGGCGCAAGGTCCGTTCTTTGGTCTTTTCGTCTTATCTGCCAAAATCTGGCGGTTTTGGATTGTTTATTGACGTTGTTGTTTGTTTTTGGGCGTCATACTCTTGCTTTTGCATTGCCGGATCAGACGGCCTGCGTCCGAAGGAGTATTCATCATGCAGCAGACAGCCATCCCCGCGCATATTCCCCCCGCGCTCGTCTTTCCGTTTGATTTTCGGCATGATGAGGCGCTGCGGTATGACACGTGGAATTATCTGAACCAGTTGAATGACCGGCCGCCTGTGTTTTTTTCACCGGATTTGGGCGGCTACTGGGTGGTCACGCGCATGAAGCTGATCGAGGAAGTCTTTACTGATCATACGAAATTTTCCACATCCTCGCTTGCCATTCCAAAACTGCCAACACCGCTCAAGCTCATCCCCAACAGCATGGATCCGCCGGCCCACACGCCCTATCGCCGCCTTATGGCCAATAATCTGTTTTCGGTGCGGGCGCTGGGCGATCTGGAGGCAAATTCGCGTGCCCATACAATTGCCTTGTTTGAGAGCTTCAAGGGCAATCAATGTGAATTTGTCCATGATTTCGCTTATCGCCTGCCCATAGATATTTTTCTGCAGATGATGGGGGCCGATCATAACATGGCCTTGCGTGAGGAATGTCTGGTCTGGATCAAGAAAATCTTTCGCGGCAACACGGAAGAGGAAATCGCGGATGGCTTTGCCGGGGCCAGTGCGTTTGTAACACGCTGGCTGCGGGCGCAATTGAAAGAGCCGGCCGCCAATCAAGGCAGCATGTTCCGCCATATGGTGGAGGCACGCATTGATGGACATGAATTGCCGTTTGAGGACATGCATTCAATCACCATGATGCTGTTCATGGGTGGGTTGGATACCGTTACCTCGCAGATGACACATATCATGTGCTTTCTGGCGGAAAATCCCGGGCATCGTCAGCAATTGATCGATGATCCGGAGCTGATTCCCGTGGCGATGGAGGAATTGCTGCGCCGATTTGGCATTTCCTTTATTGGGAGGGAAGCCGCGCGGGATATGGACTATCATGGGGCGCCAATCCGCAAAGGTGATGCGGTGGTGGCTGGCACACCGATCGCGGGGCTCGATGCAACGGTTTTTCCAGACCCGCTGCGTGTTGATTTCGCGCGTGGCAAGGGCGGGCGCGTGCGCCATATTGGCTTTGGCGCGGGGCCGCACTTATGTGTTGGCGCCTATCTGGCCCGTACGCAGATAAAGGTGATGCTGGAAGAGTTGCTGCCACGTATGCGGGGGATGCGCATGCCCGCCGCAGCCCCGATCGAGATGTCGCTTGGCGCGACGATGATGCTCAAGACGCTGCCGCTGGAATGGGATGGCGCGGCCGGGCTGAAAGATGGAAACGCGATGATAGGGAGGGAAACAAATCATGGCGGATGTTAAGACGGGCGGTGCGGCGGACAAACAGCTAGGGCATGTGGCGCTGCATTACAAAACGCCCGCGGATGCGCCGCGCGCGGCGAAGCTGATGGCCCTGCTGGGGTTCAAGAAACAGCAGGAGATTGATTTTGGGGGCGGCGTCATGTTCTACCAGTTCATGGTCGCCGATGATGCCACGCATCGCGGGGCGGGCACCTTTTATCTCTCCCTGTTGCCGCCGCCGCTGGCCAATATAACGCGTGTGATCCGCGAGGAGCTTAGGGTTGGCTCCCCGCAGGAGCACCCGGCCGTGGCCGAATTACGCGCCGGACAGGCCCAAGATCCTGAAATGAACTTTCATGTCGGGGTGCTGCTGGAGTCATTGGAGGAGATGGAACGGCTGATGGCTGTGCTGGCCGAGGCCAATGCCAACGACCCAGACCTGAAGGGGCGTTTGAAGCTGGTGGGCAATAAGGCCAAGCCCGGAGATGCCGCCATTGACGCGCGCATGGCCGCCTCGCCCTTTTTTAGCCAGACCCCGCGCCAATGCTATGGAAAATTTGGCGTACAGGCCTTTGTCGAGACAGACCTATTGGCTGGCGGCCCGCTGGGTGAAAACATGGTGATCGAGCTCGATTACGTGTTTGCCGGCCATCAGGATGAACATATGTTTATAAAAACCGAGCTGGCGGGCTGACAGCGCCGCATCTCCGGCGGCGGATACAGGACAAACGGCTATAAAAGCGCCAAACGCTCTTATTTTTTAAGCGCAGCCTGCGCGGCTGGCCCCATGCGGGGGCCGCCAGCGGGCCGCGTGACGCGCCAAGCCGGCTTGTCCAAACGTATGAAAACCCTGGATATGCACTATTATTTTTACTACAAACTGCGTATATGTAGGGGTGATACAGGCTAACGGCCTGAAATATCGTATTTTCCTTGTTAAAGGATGCGTTTTGGGGAAAGGAATCCGAGATGGCTGGAACGAGTGACTATGGTCTGGGACCGATCACCTTCCCGCGCGGCTGGTTCATGGTGGCCGCTTCCGATGAGGTGACACAGACGCCGCTGGCGGTGAGGTATTTCGGCCAGGATCTGGTGCTGTACCGTGGCGAGAGCGGCAAGGCCTATATGGTCGATGCGTATTGCCCGCACATGGGGACGCATTTGGCCAAAAATACCACGTCTTACGTGGTGAAGGACAAAAAGCAGGTCGAGGGCGAGAATATACGCTGCCCCTACCATGCGTGGCGCTTTAACGGCGCCGATGGCATGTGCAACGAGATCCCCTATTCCGAGGGGCGTATTCCCGCCGCGGCGAAGCTGAAAACCTGGCCGCTGGTTGAACGCTATGGCTGCCTGTTCACATGGCACGACGCCGAGGGCGGCGAACCGAATTTTGATCTGCCCGAGATCAAGGAATGGGATGATCCCGCCTGGGTGCGTTGGACGATCGACCATCTTGGCACGTTGCCCTGCCATCCGCAGGAAGTGATCGATAACATGGCCGATGTCGGGCATCTCGGCCCGGTGCATGGCGGTCCGCCTGAATATTTCCTGAACCGGATTGAAGGTCATGTGCTGCGCCAGTTCCAGGGCGGCACACACCGTACACTGGAAGTCGGAGCGCTGCTGGAGACCAATACCTTCTATACCGGCCCGGGCATCTTGCTGTCTTATTTCAACGGCGATGTAGGCCTTATGTATATCGCGCACACCCCGGTGGATGATGGCGTGACCAAGGCGTGGCATGCTTATCTGTATAAATCCCCGAACGCGGTGGCGACCGAAGAGGATGTACAGGTCGCGCGCATGGCGCAGGCCGGCAGCCTTGAGGCCTTCGCCCAGGATTTTGAGATTTGGGCGAATAAGCGCGCCTGCTTCAATCCGCTCGTGGTGCAGGGCGATGGCGCTTTTGGCAAGATCCGCCAATGGTACAAGCAGTTCTACAATCCGCGCGCCCAGGAGCAGAAATTCCAGGCGCTCGCCAATGGCGAGTATCCGGTGCGCGGCATGCCAACGCATAACCAGCGCGTGGCGTAAGACCAAGAGGCCGGTGCGTGGCGCCGGCCTCAGCCTCGGAGCTTCAGAAGGCCGCCAGTCTCGCGCGCCGCCCCAGCACTTGTGCCGTTTGGCGCGTGAAAGGGCGGGGCTTTCTGTTTACCGGAGCTCGCTTCCTGAATTCCTGGGCTGGGATGCCTGTCCTGATCCATAAGCCTTCCCCCCAAAGCTGAATGGACAAAGAAAGGTTACACGGAATGTCCGAAATCAAGAGCAAGCGCCATGCTGTGTCTGGCGGTTACGAGATCAATATCGCCGAGACAGGCAGCGGCCCTTGCGTTGTGTTTATTCATGGCAGCGGGCCTGGGGCCAGCGGCGTATCGAATTTCAAGCGGAATTACGCGGCCTTCGCCGCGGCTGGGTTTCATGTGGTGCTGCCCGACCTGATCGGCTATGGCCAATCCTCCATGCCCGAAGGGATCGATTATACGCTCGAGCTGTTCACCAACACCCTGTATGAGGCGCTGCGCGCGGCAGGGATCAGCAAGGCCACCCTGGTGGGCAACTCGCTGGGCGGGGGCATCGCCATCCAGATGGCGCTGGATCATCCTGAATTCATCGACCGGCTGATTCTGATGTCCCCTGGCTGCATCGAGCCGATCGACGTGTATTTCGCCATGCCGGGCATCGCCAAGATGAAGAGCGATTTCGGCAGCCCGAACTTCACCATCGAGGATCAGCGCCGCCTGATTGGCAATTTGATGTATGAAGCGGAAAAATTCATCACCGATGAGCTGGTCGCGGAGCGCTTCGCGGTGGCCCGGCGCCAGCCCAAGGACGTGATCGCGCGGATGCGCACACCCAATCTGCAACCCCGCCTGAATGAGCTGAAAATGCCGATCCTGGGCTTCTGGGGGCTGCAGGATGAATTCCTGCCCGAGAGCGGCGCGCGTTATTTCCTGCAGCAATGCGAGGATGCGCGCTTCATGACCTTCAACAAGGTCGGCCACTGGGTGCAGGTGGAGCGGGCGGAGGAATTCAACCGCTATTCGATCGGCTTCCTGCAAGGACGCTGAGGGACATTGGGGCGGCCGGAACGGATCCGGCCGCGAGGAAGGATTGTTGAACGTATGCAAAACGGAACAACGGCGGCGCTGGATAAGCGCATGACCATCGATGAGATCGTGGGCAGTCTGCGCGATGGCATGACCATCGGCATTGGCGGCTGGGCAACACGGCGCAAGCCCATGGCGTTGGTGCGCGCCATTGCCCGCTCCAACCTTAAGGACCTCACCATTGTCTCGTATGGCGGCCCTGATGTTGGCATCCTCGCCGCCACGGGCAAGCTCAAGAAGCTGATTTTCGCCTTTGTCAGTCTTGATCATTATCCGTTGGAGCCGCATTTCCGCGCGGCCCGTCAGGCTGGCAAGCTGGAGGTTTTGGAGCTGGATGAGGGCATGCTGCATTGGGGGCTGCGCGCTGCCGCCATGAAGATGCCGTTCCTGCCCACGCGCATTGGCATTGGCACCGACCTCGTCAAGCAGCCAGAGCTTTCCAAGCGTGTGAAGAGCCCGTTCGAGGATGGCGAGGAATTTGTCGCCATGCCGGCCTTGCGGCTTGATGCGGCGCTTTTGCATGTGCATCGCGCCGATGAGCGCGGCAATGTGCTGACCCTCTCGCCAGATCCGTTCTTCGATGAGCTGTGCGCCCGCGCCGCCGATGTTACGTATGTCACCGCAGAGAAGGTGGTGCCGACCGCGGCGTTGGATCTGCCCGCCAATGGGCGCTATAATCTGGTTGAGCGCGCTCTGATCACGGGCGTGGCCGAGCAGCCCTTTGGCGCGCATCCCACCAGCGCGGCGCCGGACTATCAGCTCGATCTCAAGCATATCAAGACTTACACGGAAAGTGCCGCCTCGCCTGAAGCCTGGGATGCGTACCGCACCAGCTTCATCAATGTCGACGAGGCCGGTTACCTTGCCGCCGTGGGAGGCGCGCAAGCTGTCTCCGCCCTGCCGAAACCCATCTACTAAGCCGAGTGTGACATGAGCGAAACCTCTTATTCCCTGGCGGAACTGCTGATTGTTGCCGCCGCCGAGGCCTGGCGCCACGACGGCGAGATCATGGGGACGGGCATTGGCCCGCTGCCGCGTCTTGCGGCGGGTCTGGCCAAGAAAACCTTTAATCCGGCCCTGGCCACGAGCGACGGCGAATGCTGGTACACAACCGAGCCGATGCCTTCGGGCATGCGCGGCGACCAGGTCGAACTGGAAGGTTGGATGCCCTATGACCGCGTTTTCTCCAGCCTGTGGAGCGGTAAGCGCCACGCCATGGTCGCCCCGGTCCAGATGGACCGGTTCGGCCAGGCCAATATCTCGGTGATCGGCGATCACGCCAAGCCCAAGGCGGCGATGCTGGGCGCGCGCGGGTTTCCGGGCAACTCCATCCATCACCCCAACAGCTTCTTCTTCCCCCAGCACAGCACGCGGGCCTTCGTGGCGGGTGAGGTCGATTTTGTCTGTTCCTGCGGCTATAATCCGGCGCGCTATCCGGGGGGCAAATTCCCCGCGGGCCTCGATCTCAGGATTATTGTCACCGATCTCGGGGTGCTCGATTTTGGCGGCAAGGACCGCGCCATCCGCGTGAAGTCGCTGCATCCGGGGATCAGCTTTGAGCAAGTGCAGGATAATACCGGCTTTGCCTTGGAACGCCCCGAAAGCATCCCCACCACCCCCGCCCCCACGGCCGAGCAGCTGGCGCTGATCGCGGCACTGGACCCCAAGGGCGTGCGCAAGACGGTGATCAAGGGCGATCCGGCCGGCGACCGCCGTTAAGGGAAACCGTGCCGTGGCATTGCGCGCGACGCGGCACGCCATAGCCGCCATCCCTGGTCTTTGGGTCAGGGATGAGCGGATCATCGAACGCACCGCGTGCCGCTTGGCCGTGGTGCGTTTTTGAGTGGGGTTTATATTTTATCTGCAAGCAAAATAAGGAGGAGGATCAATGAAACGTTTTACTGGTAAAGCCGTATTGGTGACAGGTGCTGCATCGGGGATTGGCTTGGCTACGGCAACCCGGTTGGCGGCCGAAGGCGCCGATGTGGTGCTGGCCGATATCAACCTGGCCAAGGCCAAGGAAGCCGCCGCCGCCATTGCCGCGGCGCATGGCGTGCGGGCATTTGCGTTTGGGTTTGATGCCGCGGACGCAGCGCAATGCGCGCATGTTGTTGAGCAGGCCGTGGGCGCGCTGGGGCGGCTTGATGTGCTGGTGAATAATGCCGGCATCATGAGCTGGGCGCGCGCGCATGAATATCCGGCCGAGCTCTGGGACAAGGTGCTGAAGATCAACCTCTATTCCGTATTCCATGTCAGCCGCGCGGCGTTGCCGCATCTGCTGGCGACGAAGGGCAATATCGTGAATATGAGCTCGGCCGCTGGGCTGCAGGGCGTGCCGTATGCCGCGGCCTATAGCGCCAGCAAATCCGGGGTTTTGGGGCTGACCCGTTCACTGGCGGTGGAATATGCCGAGGAGGGGCTGCGCGTGAACGCCATTTGCCCGGGGGCCGTGGATACGCCGTTGAATCAGGTCTCGCCGATTCCAGACTGGGCGGACAAAGCGAAAATCTACCGCATGGCGCCCAAGACGGGCAAGGCTTCAGCACCTGAGGAAATCGCCGCGGCGGTCGCGTATCTGGCCTCGCAAGATGCCTGCAATGTCACCGGTATTTCGCTGTCGGTGGATGGAGGCCAGTCGGCCGGGTAATAAAAATTATCTTGGGCATGGGCGCTGTTTTAAAAGCGTCCATGCGCGGCCAGCACTTGATAGTATAGGC
>JAKBBM010000079.1 GCA_021808545.1 Pseudomonadota bacterium
TATACTTATGTTGGCACCGACTATCGTTACACGCAGCGTATCTCAAGCGACTCAAGTGTGAATTTTAATCGTCATGAAGTCTTTTTTGTGTTGGGGGAAACCTTCTGAACCCTACTGTAAAGCTAAGTAGTTCTTCGATAAGTTGTCGTTTTTGGCTGCCCGCGCTGGATTGGTAATCCTGCCGTTATTAACGAGGCTTATTCGTAGAACTAACCCGGCCCAAGCCGGTCGGCCGTGAAATCCATCGACCACGAAACATTTGGCGCTCGTGGCACGGCCAACGCATCAGGCTTCTCCCGCGGTGGCTACTGATGCGGCTTGATCCGCAGGGTCAGCGCCAGCTTAAAGTAAATGCGATGGACGCGCTTGTGATTCCACAACCGTCCCTGAACATGGCGCAGATACAGAAAGCAAAGACCAAAGCGCCAATTCCGCTGAGCAAGGGTGGGCCCAGTCAGAAAATCTGCGATCTCCTCATTCTCACCATCCAGCTTCGGGCTATAGCAATAACAAGTCTCGCTCATACCAAACGTCCCGCAGGCCTACGCAGTGCTGGCCCAGCGCTACGCCACTGCCGCCGTGGCCATCTCAATGCCGCGAGATAGTCGCGTTATTTTTTCCTAAAGCCTCCTTGAGCAGCTCGTTCTGCATGCTCAGCTCGGCAAACAACTTCTTCAAACGACGCTTCTTGTTCTCAATCGCCTTCATCTACGACAGCATCGAGACGTCCAGCCAGCCATACTTTGAACCGCCAGCGGCAACATAATGCGCTGCTCATGCCATTCTTGCGGCAAAGCGCAGACAAAGGCGTCCCGCCAGCAGGCTGGTGCAATACCCCCAAAATCTGAGGCTCGCTGTATTTTGATAACTTCATCCAAATCTCCTCGCGCAAAAGACCGAGAAAATTCAACCCATCAACCCTCTTAGAGCCGGATTGTTTCAGGTTGAATTACGGAGCGATCCGCCGTGAATCGTGAGGCGGGCTGACTTTTGAAACAGCCTCTAAAACAACCCTGCGCCAGAGAGGCCGCCGTAAACCCCCAGCCCAGCCGTGATCACTGAAAGCAGAATGGTAAGCCCGGCGTACCAGCCGCGCAGCCGAACCTCGGCCGGCAACGCTTTCAGCCCCAGCATCACCAGAAAACCCAGCACCAAGGGCAGCAGCAACGCGTTCATTACCTCCACGGCGATATTCAGAATCACGAGATTTGGGACCACACCCACGAGCACCCCGCCGCAGATAAGGCAGGCCGCATAAACGCCGTAAAACCACTTGGCCCGGAAGGGGTGGTCCTCTAGCGAACGGCGATAGCCAGCGACCTCACCTAACCCCCAGGCCAGCGCCAACGACGCGACGATAGAGGCAACGAGCCCGGCCCCCAGCACTCCAATGCCAAAGACCAGCTTGCCCAGGGTAATGCCGAGATACGGAATCAGTGCCGACGCGATGTCCCCCACCGTATTGAGGCTGGCATTGGGGTTTTTCAGGCCGATCGTCGCCGCGGTTGCAATCAGCACCGCCGCCATCACCAACTGGGTCACAACCGAGCCGATGGCGGTATCCAGCCGGGCATAACGGAAATCCGCCGGGGATAGTTTTTTATCCGCGATGGCGGATTGCTGGTAGAAAATCATCCAGGGCATGATCACCGCGCCGATATTGGCGGCAACGAGATAGAGGTAATTCCGGTTGGCCAAAGCGGGCTGAAACATCTGCGCTGCGATCTGGTGGCCGTCAGGCTTCGAGACGAAGGCGATGACGAAAAATACGAACTCAAACAACCCCAACGCGATCGCCACGCGCTCCACCCGTCGATAGGAGCCGGTAAGCGCGACAACCAGCAAAAACAACACGGACAGGCTCAGTGTGGCGGCACGCGGCACGCCGTAAAGCTCTCCCACGCCCGCCACACCAGAGAATTCCGACAGCAGCGCACCTACGGTAGCCACTGCCAACCCGCTAGCCGAAAGCCAGGCCCAACCCTTGCCGAATGTGTCGCGAATCAGCTCTCCATGACCCTTGCCCGTAAATATCCCAAGCCTCACGGTAAGTTCCTGCACAACATATAGAATGGGCATAAGCATGAACTGCAGCAGCAGCAGCCGGTAGCCCCAAGCCACGCCAGATTGCGAGGCGGTGATGATGCTGCCTACCTCGGTATCGGCCAGCATGACGACAAGCCCCGGCCCGAATACAGCCAAGAACGGCAAAGCGGCGCGGCGGGCTGGCAAGGCGGGTTGAGACACGGCTGATCCTGGTGAATAACTGAGAATGATAATTATTCTGAGTAACGAAGCGGATATCTCAGCCAATCTGGCATGTCAAATCCGCTACCAAGTCTGAGTAAGACTTCGCCTGCGATGCGGTGAGACATATTTTGCCCGTACCGCTGCCAAGGCCGGGCAGGGCATCGCAGGATCAGAAAATATCTCTGATATCGAGGAGAGATCCGAGATCGGCAAGGCGTTCCTACTCGCGCGCCAAATCCGCCCAGCAGGTGCCACAGACATTGCGCCAGCTGCTGGCCCTGCGCGCCACATAATCATCGTCCGCTGCCAACCAGCCGGTTCTTAGGGGCTATTCTCTAGGAGCATCATTCGCTAAACATATCAGCATGTTGATCACGCGCCATCCAATGCACCGCGTTACCCGCCGCAATGTGCCACAGGCAGACCGTCACCGCGGGAGGGCATAATGGATCGTTATCTCGAGGGGCATCTCGATTTCACCCATCGTCAGCCCACCCTGCCGCCGCTGCCGCCGGGGCGGCATGATCTTGTCCTGTTCGATGCGCGCAACCCCGTTCTGGTGGTGCCGGATCGCATTGATCCGACTCGGCCAACCCCGCTCGTCGTGCTATTCCATGGCGGCGGCGGCAGCGCGCAGAAAATACTGCCGATGCTGGAGGCGCATGCGAATGAGCGGGGTTTTCTGTTGCTGGCGCCACAATCGCTGTTCCCGACCTGGGACATCGTCATTGGTGGCAACGGACCGGACCGCGAGCGCCTGGATACCGCGCTGGCGGCAGTGGCGGACCGCTTCGCGCTTGACCCTGCCCATCTCGTTTTCGCAGGCCATTCAGACGGCGGCAGTTATGCGATGTCGCTTGGCATCACCAACGGGCAGTTCGTCACCCATGTCATTATCTCGTCTGCCGGGTTCCTGACCATCCAGCGTCAGGAAGGGACGCCGCGCATATTCATGTCGCACGGGACCCGGGACGAACAGATCCCGATCGAGCGGTCTGGCCGCAAACATTCGGCGATGCTCAGAGACGCAGGCTATGACATAACCTATGTCGAATATGACGGCCCGCACGCCCATCAGCCAGACGTGGTGGCGAAGGCGGTCGCGTTTTTCTGCGCCGACATGCCCGCCTGAGGCTGGAGTCTGAATCGTCCTCTATCTCATTGTTTTGGCGCCGGATGACTTAAGCTTCGCTCACCAAATGAACGCACCGCACCGCCCCAAAAACACCAGCTTGCAGGCGCAACGGTTAACCGCTTACACTACAATCTCATGAACCAGAAAAACTGCCGCGGGCCTCTAAAATAGGCGGTCGGGGGGAGGTGTCAGAATTGTCACGGATGAGGAGAGGAGCTGGTGCACGCCAGGCGTGCGGCTGCTGCTTTCCGGGTTGCCACGACGACATTCCAGCCTCTAACGCAACATCTGAGGGAGACTTGAGATGACCGATAAAACCGAACAAGCGATCCTCGACGCCGATGCCGCCACCCTGCATCGCATGGGCTATGCGCAGGAACTTTCCAGGCGCATGCATGGCTTCTCCAACTTCGCCGTATCCTTCTCTATCATCTGCATCCTGGCGGGCGGCATCACCGCTTTCCAGAGCGCCTATAGCGGCGGTGGTGCTTTTGCCGCTGTGGTCGGGTGGATTGTGGGCTGTGCCTTTGCCCTGATTGTCGGCTGTTCGATGGCGCAGATCGCCTCCGCCTACCCCACGGCAGGCGGGCTATACCATTGGTCCTCCATCCTTGGCGGCCGCGCCTGGGGCTGGGTCACGGCCTGGTTCAACCTGCTTGGCCTCATTTTTGTTATCGCCTCGGTGAATGTGGGTGTTTACAGCCTGTTCAACGGCCTCATCCTGGGGAATATTTTTAACGTCAACACATCTAACTGGGGGTTCGAGCAGCAGACCATCGCGGTTGTGCTCATTACCGGCGCGCAAGGGTTGCTCAACCATTTCGGCATCAAAAGCACGACCAAGCTGATCGATTTTTCAGGCTATCTCATCCTGTTTATCGCAGCGCTGCTCACCGCCACAATGCTATATTCAGTGCAACATTTTGATTTTTCCCGGCTCTTCGTCTTCACCAATTTTACCGGTAATGCCGGTGGCGGCGTGCTGCCGCAGAGCAACAGCCATCTTTACATCTTCGGGCTGGCTTTGCTCTACCCGCTCTACACCGTCACCGGATTCGACGGCTCGGCCCATACCTCGGAAGAGACCGTGGACGCCCGGCGCAACGTGCCGCGCGGTATTCTCAACGCCATCTTCTGGTCGGCCGTGTGCGGGTTGGTGATGCTGAGCTCCTTCATTCTCGCCATGCCGGACCCGGTGAAGGCGGCGGCGGACGGCGCCAACATCATCTTCAACCTGATGGCCAGCCTGCCGGTGCCCGCCGCGCTTAAAGATGTACTCTACATTGGTATTGTGCTTTCCAACTTCCTCTGTGCGCTGGCTGGCGTTACGTCCACCTCACGCATGGTTTACGCCTTTGCGCGCGATGGAGGTTTGCCTGGCAGCAAGTTCCTCAAGCAAGTGGACCACAAGCATCGCTCGCCGGTTTACGCGATCTGGGCAACCGCGGGGCTCTCCATCGCCGCCACGCTGTACTCCCCGGCCTTCGCGGCGCTGGCCGTGGGCTGCGCGATGTTCCTCTATATCTCCTACTCCATGCCGATCCTGGCCGGGCTGTTCGCGGAAGGCAAAACCTGGACCGAGTTCGGACCGTTCCGCCTTGGCGGACTCTCCAAGCCGTTCGCGATCATCACCGTGCTGGGCGCGTTGCTGATCATCTATGTCGGCACCCGCCCGCCTTACGATATCCTGGATAACTACTTCATCGGCCTGCTGGTGCTGCTAGCGGTTATCTGGTTTGGCATCGCCCGTACCCGCTTCCCCGGTCCGCCGATCAACGCCAACGAGATCGCTGCCCGCTCTGCAGAAATCAGCGCGGAGGAAGCCGCCCTCAAAGGCGCGGTTGATTAGTAAAACTTGACTCACTGAAAAGGCTCTCCGGTACGCCGGAGAGCCTTTTTTCTTGCCAATTTAAGGAACAACAGATCTGTCGCACAAAGCGGCGCCGATATTACGACCGCTTCACGCCCCATGCCAGGCGCGGGCGCGCGTCAGTGCGGCGATAAACCGGGCGCGCAGCGCGTCGGGCACCGAGCCATCCGGTTGGAACACCGCACCCGCCGAGCGGATCTGCCCGCAATCCACCCCGCACAGCTCGGCAAGCCCCAGGGCGGTAAGTTCATGCATGGCGGGTACCCGGATATCGACCCCCGCCGCCGCCGCCAGGAACTGCGCGAAATAGGCGCTCTGGGAAAGTCCGCCATCAATCGAGATACCCCGCGTGAGCGGCATTGCCGCCGCCGCCTCGCCGATAAGCCCGGCGGTGAGCAACGCAATCCCCTCAAGCACGGCGCGGATCATATCCCGCCGCCCGGTGTCGTGACGCATGCCAATGAACAGCGGCGCGGCCTCGCGGTCCCAATAAGGGGCGGCCAAGCCGGAGAGGGCCGGCACGAATACAAGGCCGCGGCTGAGCGCCGACGGCCCCTCGAAGCTGCCAAGCTCCGCAACGTCATCATACAACCCAATGCCGCGTGCCCATTCCAGCGCCGCACCGGCGTCGTAAACCCCGCCTTCTAGCGCATACACGCTTGGCTGACCGCCCTGGCGCCAGGCGATGGTGGGCAGCAATGCCGGTGAATGTACCGGGGTTGCGCCGCAGAGTGTGAGCAAAAACGCGCCGGTGCCAAAGGTGATCTTGGTATCACCTGGCTGCCGGCAGCCATGCCCGTACAGGGCCGCCTGCTGGTCCACGATGGAAACTTTCACCGGCACGCCTTCGATTGCCCCGAACCCGTGATCCACAGGCAGAATGGGCGGCAGGGCGGAAACCGGCAGATTGTGCAGGGCGCAAAGCTCATCACTCCACACCCCGCGGTGCAGGTCGAGCAGCCCGGTGCGTGAGGCAGTTGCCGCGTCGGTTGCGAACACGCCGCAAAGCCGGTCGAGAAAAAATGCATCCGTGGTGCCAAGGCGCAACCGCCCGGCGGCGTGGGCGGCGCGTGCCGCCTCGCTGTGCCGCAAGATCCAACCAAGCTTGGAGGCGGAGAAATACGCATCCAGCGGCAGCCCGCTGAGCTCTCTCGCCCGCGCATGCGCGGCGGTGTCCATCGCCTGCAGCGCGGGCCCGGTGCGCGCATCCTGCCAGACGATCACCGGCGAGAATGCAACGCCGCTCTGCGCGTCCCAGGCAAGGCAGCTCTCCCCCTGGTTGGCGATGCCGATGGCATCCACCGGCCCGGCGGCGCGCAGCAGCGTGCGGATATTGGCGAGCAGCTCCTCGGGGTCATGCTCCACCCAGCCTGGCCGCGGGTGGTGCTGGGTGTGCGTGCGCGCACCGCTCAAATGCCAGCGCCCGCCTGTCTCGATGACGATGCAGCGGGTTGATGTTGTGCCCTGGTCGATTGTGGCGACGCGCATGGTTCAGCCCTCGCGGAAACAGAAGCTGATGCGCTGTGCGGCTTGCAGGCCAGTGGGCATTGGCACCAGCACCCGCCGCTCGGGCAAAAATTCGCCGTGCCGGGACCAGACACGCGCGCCATCGCACTCGAGCGATAATTCCCCCCGCACGCGGGTGGTAAATCTTAGCTGGAACTCACCGAGTGCCCCCCGTGCTGTATCCTCCGCGCGCACATATCCTGGCACCACAAGTTTGATCGGCGGCGCAAACGTCACCGCCACACGCGGCGCGGCAATTGGGTGCGCGAGATCCCGCGCCACCGCAGCCCCCACGGCACGCCCCTCGCGGAACGCCCAGCCGCCGGTTTCAACCGCTCGCAACACATTGCCGCAGGCGAAGTAAAACGGGTTCGCGCAGCGCCCATCCTGGTCGATTGCCGGGGCTTGCGCGGCCTGCGCCAACGCCATGCCGGAATTTAGAAACAGCGAAGCCTCGGGCACGAAGCGCCCGGTGACCAGCACGCCGTCGCAGGCGATGTCACGCATGGCGCCGCCATGGCTGATCCGCACATTTTCAACCCGCGCGCCCCCCTGTATATCGAGCAGTTCTGCGCCACGCAAAAAGGGCACGCCGACCAGGCACGGAAACCACGAGGCGGGCGCCCGCGCCAGCGCGTAAGGCAGCGTTTCCACCACCGCCACCGGCCGCGCCCCATGGCGCAAGCAGGTGAGGACAGCAGAGAATGTTACGAGCTCAGAGCCGAGGATAACCGGACGCCGGAACGGCATCATGCCGTGCAACGTCACATAGGCCTGCAGCGCGCCGGTTGAGAGCACGCCCACCGGTCGGTCCCCCGGCAGCAACCGCGCGGCCCGAGAGGATTCGCGCGCACCCGTCGCCACGATGATCCGTATGGCCTCAAGCTCAGATACCACCCCGTTGCAGGCCACCGTCAGGCGGGCATTCTCGTGCAGAGACACCACCGAATGCCCCGCGCGCACCATCACGCCATGGCGCTCCGCCTCCGCGGCCAGCCGCCGCGCATAGGCCGGGCCGGAATAAACCCGCCCGAACTCGCGCATACCAAAGGGCGAATGGCCGCAATGGCGCGTCGCGCCGCCGAGGCTTGTTTCACGTTCAAGCAGCATCACCCGTTCAACGCCATTGCGCCGGAGTTCAACCGCCGCCGCCACGCCCGCGGGCCCGCCGCCAACCACAATCACATCCGCCGCGCCGCGCATCAGCCACCCTCCAGGGGTGCAGCAAGGGGTGTGCTCAGCCGCCCTTGCGTCATCGCCGCCAGCCGGGCATTGCAATAAAACCCCTGGCAGCGCCCAAGCCCGGCGCGGGTGCGGCGCTTGAGCCCGCCGAAATCCCCCGGTGGCACCGCGCTCACCAGTGCGGCCTCGATCTCGCGGCGCGTGACCATCTCGCAATGGCAGACGATTTCGCCACAGCCCTGCTGTTGCCAGTCGCGCGGGCGGCTTTCCGCGAGGTTCGGCACGCGAACCGGCGGTATGAATACGGGCGCTGCGGGCAATGCGGCGCCGAATTGCGCGTGCAGGCTGAGCGCATGACCGGCCAGCCCCAAAGCAGCCGTAAGCCCGGTTGAGCGCACCCCGCCCAGGGTGATGGCCCGTTGTTCCGGCCGGGATGCCACCCGATAAGCCTTGCTTTCTGTGGCGGGGCGCAGCCCGGCATACACAGCCGTTACTGGCATCTCCTCCAGGGCGGGCATAATCTCAGCCGCGCGGCGGATGAGCGCAGTCAGAGTTTCTGCCTCCACAGTGGCGCGGGTACGGTCCTCCTGCTCCTCCGCCGTTGGGCCGACCAGCACATTGCCAAAGGCTGTAGGGCAAAGCACGATCCCTTTAGTGGTCTCGCTCGGCACCGGCAGAATGATGCGCGGCACATGCCGGGAAGCCGCTTTGTCGAACACCACAAAC
>JAKBBM010000080.1 GCA_021808545.1 Pseudomonadota bacterium
AAATCGTGCCCCCGCAACCAGTTTTATAAGTGAAAACAAATAGATAAGCGGCCACACAAGGCGCCAAATAGGTCGAAACGGCCTAGCACATGTTTAACACATGTTCACCCAATGGTAAAAACCTGACAACCTACGCGGTTGTAAAAGTTTTGCCGAGTGCAACCGAGGCTGTGTGCCGGGCGCCTTGATCCGAATTACCCGTTCCCGCGGCCCCCTATGTTTGAGGGTGTTCGATGGATAATCATCTGACGCTGCTGGGTGGCAAGCTGCAGCTCTACCGGCGCGGCAATAGCCGGTTCTGGCAATGCTCGGCATCCGTCGGGGCCAAGCAATGGCGGACCACCACCAAACAAGAAAACGTCAATCTCGCAACCAAGGTGGCGCAGGATTGGTATCTGGGGCTGTGTGGCAAGCAGGCCGCCGGCACGCTGGTGACGGAAAAGACCGTCGCGGATGCTGCGGAGAAATTTACCCGCGAATATGAGGTGATCACCGAGGGCGAGCGCTCGCCGAAATGGGTGCAAGGGCATCAAATTCGGCTGCGCCTGCATCTGTTACCGTTCTTTGGGAAGATGGGGTTGTCGGAGGTCACGCCCGGGACCGTGCAGGATTACCGGGTGCACCGGATTGAGACGGCGACGAAGGCCAAAATCAAACCGCCGGCGCGTAGCACGCTGCATGATGAGGTGGTGACGCTGCGGTTGGTGTTGAAGGCGGCGATCCGCCATGGCTGGCTGACGCATCTGCCGGATCTGGCGCCGCCCTACAAAACGCAGGGCAAAATCGTGCACCGGCCCTGGTTCAGCCCGGAGGAATACAAGCAGCTTTATACCGCCTCGCGGGACTGGGCGCGTAATCCGCCGCAGCCGCAGTACCGGTGGAATGCCGAGCAGATGCACGATTATATTCTGTTCATGGGCAATACCGGGCTGCGGCCTGATGAGGCGGGGAACCTCCAGCACCGTGATGTGTCGATCGTGACCGACCATGCCACGGGGCAGACGATTCTGGAGATCGAGGTTCGCGGTAAGCGCGGCGTTGGGTTTTGCAAGAGTACGCCTGGGGCGGTGCGGCCTTATGAGCGGTTGTTGAACCGGCCAAAGCCGACGCGCGGTAAGCAAAAGCGCAGCCGGAGCTTGAAAAACCCGAACGCGCCGTTGCCGGTAGAGTTGCCAGAGCCGACCGACAAGGTGTTCCCGCAAGGCGGGCAGTTGAAATTGTTCAACCGGATATTGGCCAAAGCCAAACTGAAGGCGGACCGGGATGGTAAGCCGCGCACGGCGTACAGTTTGCGGCACACCTACATCTGCCTGCGGCTGATGGAGGGGGCCGATATTTATCAGATCGCCAAAAACTGCCGCACCTCGGTCGAGATGATTGAGAAGCATTACGCCGCACACATCAAGAATACGCTTGATGCCGCCGCCATCAATGTGATGAGGCCGAAAGCCGCAAAGGCGGCGGAGAAGATGGCGAAAGCCGGAGCTGGCGGCAATGGAAAAGGAAAGGGTGGCGGCAAAACTGGGCGGCCAGAGAGGGCGGTACGCACAGAGTTGGTTGAGGATGCGGATTTGGCGCCAGGGGTACTGACCGCCGAAAATAATGGGTAATGCCACACCAGTTGGGGGAGGCCGTGGGGCCGACCAGGCAGCGATCCGCTTGGCGGATCGCTCAGAAGCGCACCCCTTGCGGGTGCGCAACCTGGCCGAAGGGCCTGATATATGCTCAAACATATTGAGAATTACGCATGTTCGGGGCTCAGAGCCGCGCGCGTCGCAGGCGTAAGGCATTGCTGACGACCGACACCGAACTGAACGACATCGCCAGAGCGGACACGACCGGGGTGAGCAAAATGCCAAACCATGGATAGAGCAGGCCAGCCGCGACCGGGACGCCGACGGCGTTATAGATGAAGGCAAAAAACAGGTTCTGGCGTATATTGCGCATCACGGCGCGGCTCAGGCGCCGGGCCCGGACGATACCATCCAGTTCTCCTTTTACCAGTGTCACGCCCGCACTTTGCATCGCCACCTCCGTGCCTGTGCCCATGGCGATGCCGATATCGGCTTCCGCCAGAGCGGGGGCGTCGTTCACGCCATCGCCGGCCATCGCCACCACACGCCCTTCTGCGCGCAATTTGCGGATAACCGCGTGTTTCTGGTCCGGCAGCACATCGGCCTCGATTTCGGTAATACCGAGTTGTTGCGCCACCGCTTCCGCGGTGCGGCGATTATCGCCCGTGAGCATGACGATGCGGACCCCTTCCGCCCGCAATGCATCGAGCGCCGCCCCGGCTGATGCCTTTACCGGATCGGCGACGGCGATGAGGCCGGCGGCTTTGCCGTCCACCGCGACGAAGAGCACCGTGGCGCCCGTCGCGCGGAGCGTGTCGGCGGAGGCGGTGAGTTCATTCAGCGTAATGTTTTGCGTCTGCATCAGCCGGGCATTGCCCGCCAGCACATGTTGTTCACCAGCCATGCCGCTCACGCCCTGGCCGGTGACCGATGCGAAGCCACTGATCCTGACGAGGGGCAATTGCCGCCGGCTTGCTTCCTGGACGATGGCGATGGCGAGGGGATGCTCGCTTGATTGTTCCAGGCTGGCCGCCAGCCGCACTATGTCCGCCACCTGATAGCCGGTGGCCGGGGTGATGGCGGTGACACGCGGCTTGCCCTCGGTCAGGGTGCCGGTTTTGTCGATAACCAGCGTGTCGGCTTTTTCCATCCGCTCAAGCGCCTCGGCTGATTTGATCAGCACACCCGCCCGCGCGCCTTTGCCGACGCCGACCTGGATGGACATTGGCGTGGCAAGGCCCAGCGCACAGGGGCAGGCGATGATGAGCACAGAGACAGCCGCCAGCAGCCCGTAGCTGAGTGCCGGTGCCGGGCCCAGGATCGTCCAGAGCGCGAAGGCAAGAAGTGCGACGGCGATGACCGCCGGCACGAAATACCCGGCGGCAAGATCGGCCAGGCGCTGGATCGGCGCGCGCGAGCGCTGAGCTTCGGCCACCATGACGACGATCCGCGCCAGCATTGTCTCCGCACCGATCTTCTCGGCGCGCATCACCAGTGCGCCGGTGCCGTTCACCGTACCACCGGTCACAGCGTCGCCCGGCGTTTTGGTCACGGGCATGGATTCGCCGGTGACCATCGATTCATCAACCTGGCTCTTGCCCTCGAGAACGACGCCGTCCACGGGCACGGCATCGCCGGGGCGGATACGCAGATGGTCTCCGGCGACGACCAGCGCGAGCGGGATCTCTTCATCAGGGCCGCCGGCTTGGATGCGGCGGGTGGTTTTTGGCGCCAGATTGAGAAGGGCGCGGATCGCCCCGCCGGTTTGCGCGCGGGCGCGCAGTTCCAGGACCTGGCCAAGCAGCACCAGAACCGTGATGACCGCCGCCGCCTCGAAATATGTGTCCACGCCGCCCTGGGCGTTGCGGAAGCCCGCTGGAAACAGGTTTGGCGCCAGCGTGGCCACGAGGCTGTAGATATAGGCCGTGCCGGTGCCCAGCGCGATCAGCGTGAACATGTTGAGGCTGCGGCGGCACAGGGATTGCCAGCCACGCACGAAGAATACCGACCCGGCCCAGAGAACGGCGGGCGTTGCCAGCAGGAGTTGAAGCCAGACCGATACAGGCGGCGGGATCAGACGGCCGAGGGCAGGGCCGAGGCCGGGCACGAAGCCGCCCATCGCCAGCAGAACAATGGGCGCGGTGAGCGCGGTGGCCACCCAGAAGCGCCTTTGCATGTCGTGCAGCTCGGTGTTTTCGGGGGCCTCCGCGGAGGGGGTGAGCGGCTCCAGCGCCATGCCGCAGATCGGGCAGGCGCCGGGGTGGTCCTGCTTGATCTGCGGATGCATCGGGCAGGTGAAGATTGTGCCGGGTGCGGTGGCCGCGCTGGGCGGTGCCGCTGACAGATAGCAGGCCGGAGTGGCCAGGAATTTCTCCCGGCAGCCATTGGAACAGAAATGGAAAACCTGCCCGCCATGAGTGGCCTGGTGCGGTGATGTGGCGGGATCAACCATCATGCCGCAGATTGGGTCATGAACCTGCCCCGGATGAGCGGCGTGATTGTGCGCGTGGTGAGCAGTTTCATCCATGATGGTCACCTTTGTGGATTTTGATGAGGCTTGGTTTGCGGGCCGGCAGGTGCCGCTTGCGGGCCGGAGATGAAGGGTGTATATACCCCAATAGGGTATAGTATCAAGTGGCAGCAAGCGATGCATGACGCGACACGGCAGAAAGTGATCCAGAGGCTGCGGCGGATTGAAGGCCAAGTGGGCGGCTTGCTGCGCATGGTCGATGAAAACCGCTATTGCATCGACCTTCTCACGCAAATCGCCGCCGTGCGGGCCGCCTTGCACAAGGCGGAGGAAGAAATCCTGCGCGATCATGTGAGCTATTGCGTCGCGGACGCTTTTGCCGCCGGCGATGTGAATGACCAGCGCCACAAGGTGGATGAATTGGTAAAAACCTTGGCGAGGATGACACGGTAATGGCGCGCGGGCGGGGGCAGCATCGGGGTGGCGGGCTGGGGTTGATGCCCCGGATTGTCAGGCTTTTGTGTGTCATGGCCTTTCTGTTCGCCTCCTTGCCCGGTACGGTTCCGCCTGTCCATGCGGCCATGCCGATGGCGGGTGGTTCGGTGGTGAGCACAAGCGTTTCTCAGCCCTGCCAGCACAAAGCCACGGCGTTCACGCCTCGGACCGTGCCTTCATCGCCACTGGCGGCGGCTGGGTGCGGCCAAGGGCCTTTTGCCTGTTCGCCTTGCGCGGCGGTTGCGCCTGGTTTGTTGCCCCCCGTGGCTACGCTTTTGCCATCCTCTATGCGGGTGGGCAGGGGTTTTGGCTTTGGGGTTGCAGATAAATTGCTGGGTCAGGTCATCCCGCCTACCGCGCCGCCGCCGCGCTCTTTGGCGTGATCTGAGCTTGCACGGGGCAGAACGCCCCGGTTCCGATTTTTTCACGAATTCCGGCTTACGCCAGGAAAGGTACAGATTATGAATAAGGTTTTTTCACGCCGGCAGGTAATGCTGGCGGGTGCGGCCACGGCCGCGTTTTCCGCCATGCAAACCGGCCGTGCCAGCGCTGCGCCGGTACGGGTGCTTACCGTTGGTAAACGCAATATCGAGGTCAACGGCAAGGCGGCTTCCGTCTTTGCCATCCAGGGCGCGGATGGCAGGCCGGGTGCCGTGCTGGCGCCGGGCGAGCGTTTTGCCACCTCGCTCGTGAACCAGTGCGGCGAGCCGACGATCATCCATTGGCACGGCCAGACACCGCCCGTCCGGCAGGATGGCGTGACCGTCACCGGCTATGAAACGCTGATCGCCGATGGCGCGACCCAGGGCTATGATTTTGCGCCCCGTCCCGGCACGCATTGGATGCATTCGCATCAGGGCTTGCAGGAACAGCAATTGATGGCGGCACCGCTGATCGTGCGCACGGCGGCGGAGATGGGGGAGGACAGGCAGGACATTGTCGTGCTGCTGCATGATTTTACCTTCAGGAACCCGGCGGATATTCTGGCCAGCCTGACCGGTGGTGGCGGCATGGGTGGCGGCACGAGCGGCGGGATGATGGGCAATATGGGTGGCATGATGAGCGGCAACACCGATCTCAACGATGTCGATTTCGATGCCTATCTGGCTAACGACCGCACGCTCGCTGATCCGGAAGTTTTCCAGATCGAGGCGGGCGGGCGCATCCGTCTGCGGTTGATCAATGGCGCGACCTCAACCGCGTTCTGGATCGATACCGGTGCGTTGCAGGGGCAGATCATCGCCGTCGATGGCGATGCGGTGCAGCCCTTTACCGTTGGTCCGTTTCCCCTGACGGAAGGGCAGCGCGCGGATGTGCTGCTGAACCTGCCCGCAGGAGAGGGCGCCTATCCCATCTTCGCTCAGCGTGAGGGGGACGTGGCGCGCACCGGTATTATCCTGGCAACATCCAAGGCGCGTATCACCAGGCTACAGACCGTGGCGAACATGGCCGCGGGACCATGCGGGGTTGAACTTGAAGTTCTGCTGCGCGGCACTCAGCCTTTGCTGAATCATCCATTCGATCGCGTGACCCAGGTGCATCTGACCGGCGGCATGATGGGCTATGATTGGGGTATAGATGGCCTGCAATGGCAGAACCATCAGCCGATACTGGTGAAACAGGGCGAACGCGTGGGCCTGGACATCATCAATGACAGCATGATGGCGCACCCAATGCATCTCCACGGGCATCATTTTCAGGTGGTCGCAGTAAATGGAACCGCGCTGTCCGGCGCGATGCGCGATACCGTGCTGGTGCCGCCCATGGGCAGTGTGCGCATCGCGTTCGATGCCGATAATCCTGGCCGCTGGCTGTTCCACTGCCATAATCTTTACCACATGGCCGCCGGGATGATGACGGAGCTGCGTTACGTGTAATGGCGTCCTCCGCGCCTTGAGCTGAATCAAGGCGCGGAGATCTTCTGAAGTGTAGGCAAGTGAAATAGAATGTTGGACCGGAAAGGGACAAAGATCATGAACAAGATCATGCGGAATATCGGTGTTGCGGTGCTGCCGATTGTGCTTGGCGCGCAGCCATTATGGGCACAATCCGCAGTCAATACGGTGGCGGCAAATGGCGGTACAGGCAGCCCAGGGCCGGTGTGGGGTGGGTACGGACCTGGCCCCTGGATGATGGGTGGCTGGGGCGGTCCAGGGATGATGGGCTATGGCAGCTGGAACAATGGAGGCTGGATGATGATGTTTCTGGGCGGGCTGATTTTTGTGGCACTTCTGGTGTTTCTTTTTAGGGCCATCTCTTGGAACGGATGCGCGCATCGCGGTGCCTACCAGCCGCATTTGCCACAGCCGGGCCGCTCGTCCAGCGGCTTGCACGCACTGGATGAGCGTTATGCAAGAGGTGAAATCAACCGCGAAGAGTATCTGCAAAAGAAGCAGGATATACAGGGTGATTTATCGGCGTTCCAAAACAGGGGCTGATAATGGCCTATCTTGGACAGAATGGGATCGTTATAATATTGGTGATTGCGGCCATGTTCCTGATGATGCGGATGGGAGGCTGCGGCATGGGCCACAGGCACCGATCTTCGGCGGGGGCGGGTACTCATGATCCTAAAAATCCGCACACATGGCCTGCAAACGGACAAAATGATTTGGCCGTCGATCCGGTGAGCGGGCAGGCGGTTTCAACATCGCAGGCACCTGCATCTGCAATCCATGAGGGGCGGGGTTTTTTTCGAAAACCGTGTCAACCGCGATCTGTTTGAGACGAATCCGGAACAATATGCTTCGAAGGCTGGTGGCGTTGGTATTCCGGTCGCGTCACGCGATGGCCAAGGCCGGAAGCACGGGCATCGCGGTTGCTGAAAATTGTGGATCGGCTGGAGCTGGTTGGTGTGACGAGTTCCAAGAGTGAGAGTTGAGCTGGGCGCTTCATGACTGGTTTTAATCCGGAGGAGAGGCTTCCGGGGCCTGTCATGGAGAAGTGCCATGGATATCAATGCGTCTGCCGCGGTGGCGGTTGTGGGGGCGAGCGCGGGCCGGACTGGGCCAGCGGGTTTTAAGGTTGATGTCAGCCGGGGAGAGCGGCTGGGGCGGGTGTCGTCGGAATGGTTCTCGCGGCCCGACGATGAGCGGTTTCTGTCGTTGCCGGAGTTGTATGCGGCGGTGAGGGCCCGCGCGGAGCGGGCCGAGGCGCGGACGGTGGAGAGCCGAGCCATTCGGGTGGAAGCCCGGCGCGATGATGGTGAGCGCCTGGCGTTGATCGTGCCGGGACAGGAGCGGCGGGTGGCGCCGACGCATTGGAGTTTCGGCCAGCTTTGCGGGCTGGTGGGCGCACCAGCGGGGTATTTGCGTGAGCTGCCCGCGCCGCTGGCGGGGATCAATCTGCAGCACGGGCTGCTCAATCATCGCGCCGAGCTGGTGAAGACGCTGGAGACCGATGATGGCCGGGTCGAACTGCGCGCCGTCACCGGCCCGGACTATGGGCGCATCTGGGACCATGAATTGGTCTCGGCGGTTATGCGGATCGCCGGCAACGGCACCGGCGATACCGCCTGGAAAGTTCCGGGCGTGCTGGATTGGTCGACCATGACCCACAACCCGTATGTGGACGTGACGAAAGAGACGACCACGCTCTATGCCAGCGATCGGGATGTGTTTCTGTTCCTGGTCGATGATACGCACCCGATCGAGGCGGGACGGCTGCCGAATGGTGAACCCGATTTGTATTTTCGTGGGTTCTATTGCTGGAACAGCGAGGTCGGCTCGAAGACCTTGGGTATCGCGTCGTTTTATCTGCGCGCGGTGTGCGCCAATAGGAATATCTGGGGTGCCGAGGATTTTCAGGAGATCAGCATTCGCCACAGCAAATTCGCCACCCAGCGCTTTGCGCATGAGGCAGCACCGGCGCTGCGGCGATTTGTCAATTCCTCGCCGGCGCCGTTCGTGGCGGGGATCAGGGCAGCGCGGGAACAGATTGTCGCGCGCCAGGATGACGAGCGGGA
>JAKBBM010000018.1 GCA_021808545.1 Pseudomonadota bacterium
GCCGAATGGGGCCGCAAGGAAATTGAGATGGCCCAGGACGAGATGCCGGGGCTGATGGCGCTGCGCGCGGAATTCGGCAAGGACAAGCCGCTGAAGGGTGCCCGGATCGTCGGCTGCCTGCACATGACCATCCAGACCGCCGTGCTGATCGAGACACTCACCGCCCTGGGAGCCTCCGTCCGCTGGTCGTCTTGCAATATTTTCTCGACCCAAGACCATGCCGCCGCCGCCATCGCCGCCGCCGGCATTCCCGTTTTTGCCTGGAAGGGCATGAATGAGGAGGAATTCTGGTGGTGCATCGAGCAGACGGTGAAAGGCCCGGATGGCTGGCTGCCGAACATGATTCTGGACGATGGCGGCGATGCCACCCAGCTCATGCATAATAAATATCCCGAGCTGCTGGCCGATGTGCGCGGCCTCTCGGAAGAGACGACGACCGGCGTGCACCGTTTGTGGGAAATGGCCAAGGCCGGCACGCTGAAAGTGCCCGCGATCAACGTGAATGACAGTGTGACCAAGTCGAAATTCGACAATCTGTATGGCTGCCGCGAGAGTCTGGTGGATGGCATCCGCCGCGGGACCGACGTGATGATGGCCGGCAAGGTTGCCGTGGTCGCGGGGTTTGGCGATGTCGGCAAGGGCTCGGCCGCGAGCTTACGCAATGCCGGCTGCCGCGTGAAAGTGTGCGAGATCGACCCGATCTGCGCCCTGCAGGCGGCGATGGAAGGTTATGAGGTCGTGACCATGGAGGAGGCGGCGCCGGAGGGGGATATTTTCGTCACCGCCACCGGCAATGTCGATGTCATCACCATCGACCATATGCGCGCGATGAAGCACCGCGCCATTGTCTGCAATATCGGCCATTTCGACTCCGAAATTCAGATCGAGAGCCTGCGCAATCTTAAATGGGAGAACGTGAAGCCGCAGGTGGACGAGGTGGTGTTCCCCGATGGCAAGCGGCTGATCGTGCTCTCCGAGGGGCGGCTGGTTAATCTTGGCAACGCCACCGGCCATCCGAGCTTCGTGATGTCGGCGAGCTTCACCAACCAGGTGCTGGCGCAGATCGAGCTGTGGACAGCCCCGGCCGGCAAGTATGAGAACCAGGTTTATGTGTTGCCGCGCCATCTGGACGAGAAAGTGGCCGCGCTGCATCTGGCCAAGGTGGGCGCGAAGCTGACCCAGCTGACGCCAAAACAGGCTGAGTATCTGGGCTTGCCGGTGCAAGGCCCGTTCAAGCACGATCTGTACCGCTACTAATGCGCAAGCGGGGCGCCATCCTGGCCCTGTTGGGGCTGGGGCTGCTGCTGGGCGGCATGGTGTTTTTCGCCGCCATCATGGCGCCCCTCGTTTTCACGCATCTGCCGCTGCCGGTGGCGGGGCCGTTCATTCGCGCAGCCTTTCCCTGGTATTATCTTTATATGCTGGTCTGTAGCGGGCTCGCGGCCTTGGGGCTTGGGCTGAGCCGGGATGTCTGGCCGGCGCTGATCATGCTGGTCATCGCCGGGCTGACCGTCTGGCTGTGGGCCTATTTCCTGCCCGTGCTGGATGCGCTGCGCCAGGCGGGCAATGAGCCCGGATTCGCGCGCGGCCATGCGATCGCCACCTGGATCGATGGCGGGGAATTATTCGCGGTGTTTTTGCTGTTCATCCGCGCCGCCGCCAGGGGTTAAGCCCAAAGCCGGGCCGCAAACCAGCCCGGCACAATGCATGCGCGCCGCCACGGCGCGGCTGGCTTCATCCACCCTTAGCGCCACGCGCACTGTATCGGGGTTGTCTGGCAGTTTTGCCCCTGGATGGATCAGCAAGATCCGCATGTCATCGGGGGCGGCCGCGATAAAGGGGCCGGGTACGCCAACCCCGTCATTGCCAAAGGGCAGCAGCACCAGCGCGCCGGCGTAACGCGCGGCCAGATGCGCCGCCCGCGCCTGTGGCTGCATGGTGGCGGGTGCGAGCCCCAGCCCGGCAATGGCGCCCGCCTGCACGGTTAAAAACAGCGCCAGAAGCCAGCGCGGCAAGGCCGGGGCCAGCAGCAGCGCCACCCAGGGCATGGCAAAGCCGAGATAGCGGATTTCGATGGGGGAATTGTTGAACACAACCCCCAGTAGCAACAGGCCCAGCGGTGTGGCCAGGGCCAGCAGCGCGAACAGCCCGGCCTGTTCATGCCGCCGCCGCGCCACATGCCACAGCCCAGCCAGAAACAGCCCCGCCAAGGCGAGGATAACCGGCACCTCCGCCCACCCGGCATAAAGCGGCAAGCCGCCGAACCAGGCGGCCCCGCCATCACGCGCCAGCCTCGCCAGCGCATGGGGCAGGGAAAAGGCGGCGAATTGCCCGGCCCGTGAGTCGCGCTGGGCGAGGAAGAAAAACAGATCCACCGGCAGGAACAGCGCCATGCCGCCCATGGCGATGCAGGCCGCGCGCCATTGGCGGCGCCAGAGCAGCCACAGCAAGGCCGCCCCGGCGGTGAACACGGCGAGATAATTGGTAAAGCTTGCGGCGCCAAAGGCCAGCCCGCCAGCCAGCGCATGGTTGCGGCTATTTTGCTGGGCGGCGCCAAACAGGGCCAGCACGCCCAGCATGTCGAGCAGCTGGGCCAGCGCGAAATCCCGCGCCACGATGCCGGTATAGGCAAACCCGTAAGAGAGCAGGGTGAGTGCGAGGGCGGGCCCCACCGGCACGTTTGCCCGCCGTGCGAGCCGCGCCAGCGCCAGCAGCGTGCCCAGCGTGAACAGGACCGAGAGGCCGCGCGCCGCCAACCAGGATGGCCCGGTCAGCCGCCGCCAGAGTTCCAGCGCCCAGAAATAGAGCGGCGGATGCACATCGCCCATTCGCAAAGCCGTGGATATCTGCCCAAACCCGGCATGGCCCGCATAAAGCTCGCGCGCGGCGCCGGCGGTGAAGATGCCATGCGGCCAGGACGGGCGGGCGTGCCCGGCGGTAAGGAAGAGGGAATAGGCCTCGTCATATTCCGGGGCGCGGTGCCAGGCGATCAGCAGCAGTATGATGGCCGCCAGGCCTAAAAACAGCGCCTCCCGGCTTTTACTCATCCCTCAGCGCCCGGTTCATCAGCGCGGCCACGGTTTCGGGCACGGTCGTGGCGCCGCTCAGCAGGCTGGTGACCGCATTGGTAATCGGCACCTCAACCCCGGCCTGCTGGGCGCGGGCGGCCAGGGCGGGTGCTGTCATCACACCTTCCGTCACGGCACTGCGCCGCGCCAGAATGTCCGCCAGCGTTTCGCCGCCGCCCAGCGCGACCCCCAGCGAATAATTCCGGCTGGCCTGGCCGGTGCAGGTCAGCAGCAGATCGCCCAGGCCCGAAAGGCCGGAGACGGTTTCTGGCTGCCCGCCCAGCGCCGCCGACAGCCGCGCGATTTCGGCCAGCCCGCGCGTGATCAGGGCCGCGCGCGCATTCTCGCCCAGCCCGGCCCCCATCGCCACGCCGGCGGCAATGGCGATGACATTCTTGGCAGCGCCGCCCAAGGCCGCGCCCATGATGTCGGCGCTGCCATAAAGCCGCAGCGTGGGCGTGCGCAGGGCGGCCATAAGCCGGGCGCGCAAGGCGGCATCGGGCGTTGCCAGCACGGTGGCCGCCGGCAGCCCGGCCGCCACCTCATGCGCGAAATTCGGGCCGCTCAGCACCGCCATGGGCCTCGGGGCGGCAATTTCGGGCGGTAATTGCAGCGTGTCGCGCTCCAGCCCCTTGCAGCACAGCACCAAAGGGGCCGGCCCGGCGGGCAAGGCGGCAAGGCTCGCGCGCAAATGCTGCATCGGCACCGTAAGCAGCAGAATGTCGGCCGCGGGCAGGCTATGCGTGACCGTGAGACTGGCGGGCAGCTTGGCGCCCGGCAGGCGCGGATTTTCGCGCGCGCGCGCCATGTGCGCCGCGCGTTCGGCATCGCGCGCCCAGAGTGTTACCGGCTTGCCCGCCCGCGCGAACAGAATGGCAAGGGCCGTGCCCCAGGCGCCGGCGCCGATCACGGCGATGCGTTCATTCATGGATCACCTCCTCCATCGCACAAGACCAGCCCGGCTCGCCCAGCCTTTCGCCGCAGGCTTGCAAAATAAGCTCAGCCTCCCGCGCAAAGCCATAAGGCGGGTTGACAATAAGCAGCCCGCACCCGTTCAGCCGCGTGGGGTCGGTATCCGGGCGGCGCAGGAATTCCACGCAGAGCACGTCGCGCAAGGGGGTGAGCTTCAGGCTCTCGAAAAACGCGCGCACCGGGGCGCGATGCTTAATGGGGTACCAGAGCGCGAACAGGCCCGAGGGAAATTTTTTCCAGCCGGCCAGCAGCGCGGTCCCGGCGGTGGCGAATTCATCCGCGCGCTCAAAGGGCGGGTCGATCAGGATCAGCGCCCGCTTTTCCGGCGGCGGCAGGAAGGCGCCGATGGCCTCATACCCATCGCGCTCATGCACGGCCACGTTGGGCTGGCCGCGCATGGTCCGGCGCAGGGTGGCGGCATCCTCGGGGTGTAGTTCGCAGGCAATCAGCCGGTCCATCGCCCGCAGGCAGCCAGCGGCAAGGCGGGGTGAGCCAGGATAAAGCCCAAGCTCTTGCACCTTGGTCACATAGGCGGCCAGGTCCAAAGGCGGATCATCCAGCAGCCGGCCGATGCCATCGCGCCACTCCCCGGTTTTTTCCGCCTGTTCGGCCGCCAGATCGTAACTGCCGATGCCGGCATGCGTATCGAGCAGCAGGAAGGGTTTATCCTTGCGCTGCAGGGCCGCGATCAGGCGCAGCAGCAGGGCGTGTTTCATCACGTCGGCGAAATTTCCGGCATGGTAGATGTGCCGGTAATTCATCGCGCCAGCTCCGCCAGGGGCCAGCGCGGCCGACAGGGGGCGGCCAGATCATCCAGCAGCCCGTGCGCGCGCCGCTCCAGCCCGGCCCAGGCGACCATTACCGCATTGTCGGTGCATAGGCGTTGGGGCGGGGCGATAAGCGGCAGATCATGCGCCGCCGCAACCGCGCCCAGGTGCGCGCGGATGGCCGTATTGGCCGCTACCCCGCCCGCCACCACAATGGCGTTTGCCCCCGGCAGCAGGGCCAGCGCATGGGTCAGCCGGTCGGCCAGAATATCGGTGACAGCGGCCTGAAAACTGGCCGCGATATTGGCGGCAAGTGGGCGCGCCAGGGCGCCGGGCGGGGCCGCCGCCACCGCCTGGGCCACGGCGGTTTTAAGACCGGAGAAGGAAAAATCGCACCCCTCGCGGCGCAGCAAGGGGCGTGGCAGGGCAATGGCGGTGGCATCGCCCTCGCGGGCCAGCGCCTCCAGTGCGGGGCCGCCCGGATAGGGCAGGCCAAGCACCTTGGCGGATTTATCGAAGGCTTCGCCCACCGCATCATCCAGGCTGGTGCCAAGCAGCCGGTAGCGCCCCACACCCTCCACCGCCACGCATTGGCTATGCCCGCCCGAGAGCAGCAGCAGAAGGTACGGAAAAGCGGGCTGTGTTGCGGCCAGGCCCGGCAGGCGCGCGGTCAGGGCGTGCGCCTCCAGATGATTGATGGCGAGATAAGGCAGCCCCGCCGCGATGGCCGCCCCCTTGGCATAGCCGGTGCCCACCAACAGTCCGCCAATCAGCCCCGGCCCCGCCGTGGCGGCAATGGCGCCCAGATCGGCAAAGCAAAGCCCCGCCTCATGCAACGCATCGCGCACGAGCGCGTTAAGGGCGGCCAGATGCGCGCGGGCCGCGATTTCGGGCACAACCCCGCCAAAGGCGGCATGATCGGCGATCTGGCTCAGCACGCGCTCGGCCAGAATGGTGCCATCGGCCGCCAGGATGGCGGCGGCCGTCTCATCGCAGGAACTCTCTATGCCTAAAAGGGGCGCATCTTTTCTTTCCATGTCGACCGCTCTAGACCACGTGCGTGAAAACCGTAACACCCCCCATCAAGCCGCATGTCCGTAACCTGCCATTGAAGGTGGGCACGCGCGGCTCTCCGCTCGCGCGCGCGCAGACCGCGACTTTCCTGAACCTGCTGCAAAGCTTTTGTCCCGTGCTGCGCGGCATGGACGTGTTTGAAGAGCATGTCATCGTTACCACCGGCGATGCGGTGCAAAATCGCGCTTTGGCCGAGATTGGCGGCAAGGGGCTGTTTGCCAAGGAAATCCACGAATCGCTGCTGGCCGGGCGAATCGATTTCGCGGTGCACAGCCTGAAGGATCTGGAGACTGATCTGCCCCCTGGCATCGCGCTGGCCTGCACGCTCAAGCGCGAGGATGCGCGAGATGTGCTGATTTTACCCCCCAATGCGCCCGCGCCTGACCCGGCCGACCCCTATGCCGCCTTGCCCTTGGGGGCGCGTGTCGGCTCGGCCAGCGTGCGGCGCCAGGCGCAGATGAAATATGCGCGCCCCGACCTCAACTTCACGCTGCTGCGCGGCAATGTCGGCACGCGGCTGGGCAAGGTGGCGGCGGGCGAGGTGGATGCCACATTGCTCGCCTATGCCGGGTTGCGGCGTTTGGGCCTGGCCGCGCATGCCAGCCTGGTGCTGAGCCCCGAGCAGATGGTGCCCGCCGCCTGCCAAGGCATTGTGGGCATTACCGTGCGCACGGCCGATAGCGAGTTGCTCTCCCTGCTCTCGGGCATCGAGGATCCGGAGGCCAAAGCGGTGGCGACGGCCGAGCGCGCCCTGCTGGATGCGCTGGATGGCTCCTGTCGCACGCCGATTGGCGGGTATGCCCGGCTGCTGGAGGATGGCAGCCTGCATCTGACCGGGCTGGTCGCGCGCGCCGATGGCGGGTTCTTGCTCAAACGCGCGCTGAGCGGGGTGGTGGCCGATGCCGCGCGGCTGGGCCGGGAGCTTGGCCTGTCGCTCAAGGCGGATAGTCCTGAGGATATTTTCGCACCGTGAAATTGCTGGTGACGCGGCCCGAGCCTGGAGCAAGCGCCACCGCGGCGCGTCTGGCGGCCATGGGGCATGAGCCGGTTTTGCTGCCCTGTCTGGCCATTACGCTGTTGCCCGCACGCCTGCCGCCGCATCCGGGCGCGTTGGTGGTAACCAGCGGCCAGGCCGTGCCGGCTCTGCCCGCTCGGTTGCACCATGTGCCGGCCTTTTGCGTGGGCGATGCCACGGCGGCCAAGATGCGCGCGGCGGGCTTCACCAGGGTGGAGAGCGCGCATGGCAATGCGGCCGATTTGTTCCGGCTGATCATGGCGCGGCGCGTGCCGGGGCTGCATGTGCTGGCGGTGGGCGAGCGGCAAGGGCTGGCGCTGGAAAAACGCTTGCGTGAGGCGGGTGTGGCGGTGTTGCGGCGTAAGCTCTACCGGGTGACCCGCCCGCGCGCCTTGCAAGCCGACATGGCGGCGTGCCTGCAAGCGGGCGGGGTGGATGGCGCGTTGTTTTACTCGGCCGAGACCGCGCGCGCCTTTACCGCGCTATGTCCGCCTGGTACCCAGGATATGACCGCCTACGCGCTGAGCGACAATGTGGCCGCAGCGCTGGAAAGCTTGCCCTGGGGGCAAATCCGTGTCGCATTAGCGCCGACGGAGGCTGATTTGATGGCAGTGCTGGCATGAGCGAGACAGAACCCGAAACCGGAACGCAAAACGCGGCCGAAACGGCGGCCGTAACCGAAGCAGAGGCGAAAACGGCGCCGCACCCGGCAAAGCCGCGCCGGGCGGTGTGGCCGGCGGTGTTTGGGGTTGGGTTTTTGCTGCTGGCTGGCGGCGAGGGGTATTTGTGGGTCCAGCAGCGCGCGCGCAGCGCCGATTCCACCAGCCTTGCCGTGCTGCGCGCCCAGATCCAGGATATGCACGCCACCCTGGCGGTGCTCGCCAAAACCATGCCGGGGCCGGATAATCTGACCACCCAGGCTAATCTGGCGCAGAAATTCGCGGCTCTTTCGGCCGAGGTGAATGCGATCCAGGGGCAAGTTGCGGCCGATCATGGCCAGATTTCGATGATGCAGGCCAATGCCATCAATCTGGGCGCGCTCACCCAGCGCATGGCATTGCTGAACGTGCTGGAGACCGCGCGCATGGCCTTGGCGGCGGGCCAGCCTTTGGGCACGATTCCAGGCGCGCCGCCGGCCCTGACGCGCTTTGCCGATACTGCCCCGCCCACGCTGGCGGGCCTGCGCCAGTCTTTTGCCGCCGCCGCCCGCGCGGCCAAGGCGGCCAGCGTCTCGGCCAACGGGCAGAGTGGCTTTTGGGCCCGTGCCCGCGCGCGGCTGGAAGGGATCATCACGGTGAGCGAGGGCAGCCATGTTTTGTTCGGCCCACCCGCCACAGCCGCACTGAACCAGGCCCGCGCGGCGCTGGAAGCGGGCGATCTGGCGGGAGCTGTGGCCGCGCTCAACCAGCTCAACCCCCCGGCCCAGGCGGCGATGCAAGGCTGGCTCGCCCAGGCCAAGGCGCTGCTGGCCGCGCGCCAGGCGCTGCTCTCCATGGCCCAGGGCGCCTGATCCATGGTGCGGGTGTTTAAATTCCTGATCCTTCTGGTTGTGCTCTTGGTGCTTGCCTGGTGGGTGGGAGGGCTGCCAGGCACGGTTGAGGCGCATGTTGGTGCTTATGAGATCACCACCTCCACCCCGGCTTCTTTGCTGATTCTGGTGCTGATCGCGCTGCTGCTGACCATTTTGTTGCGGGTGCTGGGCGGGCTGCGCCGGGCGCCGCGGAACCTGTCCCTCTGGCGGGCAAGCCGGCGGGCCGAACGTGGCGAGCAGGCGCTGTTGCGCGGCACCGTGGCGCTGGCGGCGGGCGATATCCGCGCGGCCCAGCATGATGCGCGGCAAGCGGGGGCATTGCTGGGCGCAACCCCGCATGTGCTGTTACTGCGCGCGCAGATCGCCATGATGGCCGCCGACAAGGGGGGCGCGCACGAGGCGTTTACCCAGCTGGCCCAGCACAAGGCGTTGAAATTCATAGGGATTCAGGGCCTGCTGCGCGAAAGCCTGGGCATCGGCGACCATGAAACCGCACGGGCGCATATTCAGGCGGCGGAGGAAGCCTATCCCGGTGCCGCCTGGACCCGCGCGCGGCGGCTGGAGCTGGCCGTGCGCGAGCAAAATTATCCCGCAGCCCTGGGGCTGACCCAGGATAAGGCGCAGATCGCTGCATTGGCCACGGCGGCGGCCCAAGCCAGCACCGATCCGCGCCAGGCGCTGCATTTTGCCCGGCAGGCGGTAAAGGCCGATCCCGCCTTGGCCCCGGCCGTGGTGGCTCTTGCGGCTGCGCTGCGGGCGCTGGATAAGCCAGGGGCGGCGCGCAAGGCGCTGCTGGCGGGCTGGGGGGTCGCGCCGCACCCGCTGCTGGCGCAGGCTTGGTTCATTCCAGATGCAACCGTGCTGGAACGCGCGCAGGATGCCGCAAAGCTTGCCGGCGCCAATCCCGGCCATGCCGAATCGGAATTATTGCTCGCGCAAACGGCGCTGGCGGCACGGCTGACGGGCGAGGCCGCGCGCCATGCCGAGGCCGCCTTGGCCGCCGATGCCGGGAATGCCCGCGCTCAGAATGTGCTGGACCAGTTGCACGGCCAGCCCGCAATGGCAGCACCCGAGCGTTGGGTGTGCGGCGCCTGCCACCAGCCTGCGGACCATTGGGCCGCGGTCTGCCCCGCCTGCGGTGCCGTGGGAGCCCTTGCATGGGCCGCGCGACCGCCGGGTGCGGGCTAATCCCGCATTTCCGGCGGGTTAGCTAACCCGCAAAATCCACCAGCCCGGCAAAGCCGGTCTCGGTGCCCAGCAGCAGATGGCTACCCGTGCCGTTCCAGGCCAGGGCGGTTACGGCGCCGCGCCCCGGGCCGCAGACCGGCAAGACCTTCTCGCGGGCAATATCGATCATCAGGACCAGCCCGGTATCGAACCCGGCGGCCACCACCTCATGCTCCGGGTGGCAGGCTACGCGGCGCACAATGCCATCGCCCATGCCCAGCTCGGTGGGGGCCTTGCCCATCGGCCCGCCTCCAAAAAACGGCCACAGCACCACGCTCTCGGCCCCGGCCGTGGCCAGCCAGCGCCCCGAGCGGGTAAAGCCGATGGATTCCGTTTTGGCCGGATAGCCAGACATGCGCATATGTTTGCCCTCGGGCAGGGTCCAGCCATGCAGGGCGTTTTCCTGCATCGTCGTCACCAGCGCCGCACCCGCCGGATGCAGGGCGATGCCGGTATGGCTGCCCTTCCATTCCAGCCGTCGCGCCTCGCTCGCCGAACTGGTGAACCAAAGCGACGCCCCGTTATAATGAGAGGCGGCGATGCGCTTGCCCTTGGTATCGAACACAATGCCCGAGACGGTGGAAGGGTGGACGAGCTCGCGCAGTTTTTCCCCCGCCCCGGTAAAAAGCTGCACGTTGCGCCCCACAGCGGCGGCCAGCAGTGGCGCCTTGCCGACGAAGGCGGCGACATGCTCAACCCATTTGCCGCCGAATTTGGCGATTTCGGTGCTATCCTCGGCCGTGACGCGCAATAGCCGCCCGTCATCGCCGCCGCTCAGAAACCCGCCCAGCGGGTGGGGGGCCAAGCTTAGCACAGCCCCTTCATGCGCGGGGCGGGTGGTAAAGCCATCGCCGGTGAACAGGCGCAGCGTGCCATCGCCCAATGCAATGCAGGGTTGTGCGTTGTGCGAGGCAAAGCAGGCGGCAGTGACATAGGCGCCAAATTCAGCCGTCTGCCCGCGGGAATTCAGCAATTGGTCGAGGTCGGACATGCTCCTTCTGTGCCCAAGCCGGGCGGTGGCGGCAAGGGGGCGTTCAATATTTGAGTGAAATCAATGTGGCGTATGCCATGATGAACCAATAAGAGGAAAATTCGCGGGATGATCAGGAGGCTGTAATGAAGAGGGATTTATTGAAAGGCGCTGCGACCAGCGCCCTGGTGTTGGCGGGTTTGGCCGTGGGCCGGCCAGCGCACGCCATTCCCGCCTTCGCGGCGCAAACCGGGCTGCCTTGCGCCGCCTGCCATATCGGCTTTCCGCAGCTCACCCCGTTTGGCCGCATCTTCAAAATGGAAGCCTATGTTCTGGGCACCCATGACTACCCCTCGTTGCGCAATTTTTCGGCCATGGTGCAGGCCGGCTTTACCCATGTGAAGGACAAGGTGCCAGGCGGGCTGGCGCCGGATTTTCCGAGCAATAATGCCTGGTCGGCGCAGCAAACCAGCCTGTTTTATGGCGGTGTGCTGGATAAAAAGCTTGGTCTTGGCGCCTTTATCCAAGGCACGTACGATGGTGTGGGTCATCAATTTTCCTGGGATAATACAGATATACGCTTTGCCCAGGGCGCGAAGCTGCTGGGTAAGCCGATGATTTACGGCTTTACTTTCAATAACTCCCCAGGGCTGACCGATTTATGGAACACGCTGCCAGCCTGGGGCTATCCGTTCATTCCGCCGGCCTTGGGGGTGGGCAATACCGCCTCCATTCAGATTAGCGCGCTGGCTCAGGCCGTGGCCGGGGTAGGGGGGTATGTGGCGGTGAATGCAACCCCCGCCAATCTGCTTTATGGCGAGGTGGATTTATACAAAGCATTGCCCGACCATACGGCCTATGCGCTCGGCGCTGGGCCCGAGGCCGGTGTGGCCGGCGCCATTCCCTATTGGCGCTTTGCCATCCAGCATAGTCTGGGCGAAAATTCGATTGAGTTCGGCACGTCGGGGTTGGTCGATCACCCCTATCCCAGCGGGCTTAAACATGGTCCGACAGACGATATCACCGATCTTGGCGTGGATACGCAATTCCAGCATATCTCGGCCAATCAGGCGATTTCGTTGCAGGCCTCTTATTTCCATGAGGCGCAGCATTGGGGCGCGAGTTATCCGCTGGGCGATACCGCCAATCTGAACGATTCGCTGAATATGGAGACGGTCACGGTCTCTTATTTGTGGCACCAGCTGTTCGGCGCCACTGAATCTTTCAACAATATTGACGGTACGGCTGATTCCGGCCTGTATAACCTGGATTCGGCCAATGCCAACGGTAAGCCGAATACGCAAAGCTTCACGACAGAGTTGGATTATTACCCATTCAACCGCGGCGGGCCAAAATTCTTCCCCTGGGTGAATGCGAAATTCTTTGTCGAGAATACATTCTACACCCAGTTCAACGGGCGGGCGCATAATTATGACGGCAATGGCCGCAATGCCTCGGCCAATGACGTGCTGTTCACCGGCATCTGGCTGGTGTTCTGAAGCTGCCAGCACGGGCCGGGGGTGGCGTGCCCTGGCCCGTATGGCGTGAAATTATCTTGAAGGCCCTTCAGTCTGCCTGCTTAGATACTCCTGATTCAGGAGAGAGCCATGTTGGATGATCTGAAGATGGACTGGCCGGCGCTGGATGCGGCGCATCACCTGCATCCATTCACCGACCATAAAAGCCTGCATAAAGCGGGTGTGCGCGTTATCAGATCGGCTCAGGGTGTTTATTTATATGACAATAAGGGCAATCGCCTGCTGGATGGCATGGCCGGGCTGTGGTGCGTGGCGGCGGGCTATGGCAGGGCGGAGTTGGTTGAAGCCGCCGCCGCGCAAATGGCAAAATTACCCTATTACAATACGTTTTTTAAAACCACGAATGAACCAGCGGTAAAGCTTGCCGCGCGTTTGGCGCATATCGCGCCGCGCGGACTCTCGCATGTGTTTTTTGCGTGTTCCGGTTCCGAGGCGGTGGATACCGCCATCCGCACCGCGCGCGTGTACTGGCAGACGCGCGGAAAGCCGGCCAAGCGCATCATCATCGGCCGGGAATATGGCTATCATGGCTCGACCATGTTGGCGGCCGCCGCCGGCGGCATGGTGGATATGCACCGCCAGGCGGGCGATCTGCCGGACTTTGCCCATGTGTTGCCGCCTTATTGGTACGAAAAAGGCGGACAGATGGGCGAATCGGAATTCGGCCTTTATGCCGCGCGGCAGTTGGAAGCCAAAATTCTTGAATTGGGGGCGGAAAATATCGCCGCCTTTATCGGCGAGCCGGTTCAGGGGGCGGGCGGCGTGATCATTCCGCCATCAACCTATTGGCCGGAGGTTAACCGTATTTGCAAGGCGCATGATATTCTGCTGATCGCCGATGAGGTGATTTGCGGGTTTGGGCGCACGGGGCGGATGTTTGGCTCTGACTATTTCGGCATTGAGCCCGATATCATGACCATGGCCAAGGCGATGACCTCGGGCTATGTGCCGCTCTCGGCAGTGATGCTGCATGACCGTGTCGCGGAGGTGATGATCGACGAGGCGGGGGAGTATTATCATGGCTTCACCTATTCCGGTCATCCGGTTTCCTGCGCCGTGGCGCTGAAGAATCTCGATATCATTGAATCCGAAGGGTTGGTTGCGCGCGCAGACATGATGGGCGAGATACTGCGCGGGAAGCTGAACATCGCCCTGGCGGATCATCCTATGGTGGGCGAGATTCGCGGCGTCGGGCTGATCGGCGCGATCGAGCTGACGGCGGATAAGCGCACGCGCAAGCCCTTTGCCAAAATCGGGCGCGTGGGCACGATCTGCCGCGATTTTTGTATTGAAAACGGGCTGGTCATGCGCGCGGTGCGCGATGGCATGGTATTCGCCCCGCCGCTTATTATTTCTGAATCCGAAATAGATGAAATGGTCGCATTGGCCAAAAAATCAATCGACCAGACCTATGAAATCGTGAAGTCGGAGATGGCGCTGTGAGGGGATTATGAGGCTTGTTACCGTCGCCACGGCGCAAATGGCTTGTACGCCTGATTCCGCCACGAATATTGCAAATGCCGAGCGCCTGGTGCGGGCGGCGGCCAACCAGGGTGCGCGGATTATCCTGCTTCAGGAATTGTTCGAAACAACCTATTTCTGCCAAGATATGATTCATGAGCGTTTCGCGCTGGCCCGGCCCTTGGCCAATAATGTGGCGGTGAAACATTTTATCCCCCTCGCGCGGGAGCTTGGCGTGGTGCTGCCCATCTCGGTGTTTGAGCGCGCCGGGCAGAATTTTTTCAACACGGTCATGATTATCGATGCCGATGGCGCGGTGCTGGGCCATTACCGCAAATCCCACATCCCCGACGGGCCGGGCTATGCTGAGAAATTCTATTTTTCCCCCGGCGATACCGGCTTTAGAGTGTGGGAGACGAAACATGCCCGCATAGGGGTTGGCATCTGCTGGGACCAGTGGTTCCCCGAATGCGCGCGGGCAATGGCGCTGATGGGGGCGGAGATTTTGCTCTACCCCACCGCCATTGGCTCCGAGCCGCAAGACCCAATGCTGGATTCCGCGGGCCATTGGCAGCGCACCATGCAGGGCCATGCCGCGGCCAACCTCACGCCGCTGCTGGCTGCCAACCGCATTGGCACGGAAGCGGGGGCGGCGGGTAGCGCCATCACTTTTTACGGCTCTTCCTTCATTGCCGATTGGTCAGGGGCCAAAATCGCCGAGGCGAACCGCACGGAAGAAGCCGTTCTGAGCGCGCGGTTCGATCTGGATGAAATCGCGCAAATCCGTGCCGCCTGGGGCGTGTTCCGCGACCGTCGACCAGATCTCTATGCCCCGTTGCTCACGTTGGATGGCACGACCAAAGCCCCCTTGGTGAAGCCATGGTAACGCCGCGCGCGGCGGGCTTTTCCATGCCGGCGGAATGGGCGCCACATGCGGGCTGTTGGATGATCTGGCCCGAGCGGCCCGATAATTGGCGCTTGGGCGCCAAGCCGGCGCAGGCGGCCTTTGCCGCCGTGGCGGCGGCGATTGCGCGCACCGAGCCCGTGACGATGCTGGTGAGCGCGGTGCAATTCGCCAATGCGCGCGCACATCTGCCAGAGGCCGTGCGCGTGGTGGAAATGAGCACGAATGATGCCTGGGCGCGCGATGTGGGGCCGAGCTTTTTGCGGGGGCCGCATGGCGCGCTGGGTGGTGTGGAGTGGCCGTTCAATGCCTGGGGCGGGCTGCAAGGCGGGCTTTATTTTCCATGGGACAAAGACGATCAGGTAGCGGGTAAGATTTTGGAGCTTGAACGCGCGCGGCGTTTTCGCGCCCCTTACGTACTGGAAGGCGGGGCGATTCATGTGGATGGCGAGGGTACGGCGCTTGCGGTCGAGCAATGCGTGCTCAACGCCAACCGTAACCCGCACGCCTCTCGCGCCGACATGGAACAAATGCTGATGGATTACCTGGGGGTTGAGCGGGTCATCTGGCTGGCATGTGGCGTGCCGGAAGATGAGACGGATGGGCATGTCGATAATCTGGCCTGTTTCGTGCGGCCGGGGATTGTGCTGCTCTCTTGGTGTGAGAACCCGGCGGATGCGCATTACGAGGTCTCTCGCGCGGCCGAGGCGCGGCTTTTGGCGGCGCGTGATGCGCGCGGCCGCAAGCTGAAGGTGGCGCGAATTCCAATGCCCACGCCCTTATTCATGCGCGATGACGAGGCGGCTGGGATCGATCCAACTCCCACGGGCATGCGCCGTGCGGCGGGCGGGCGGCTCGCGGCCTCTTATGTCAATTTTTATATCGCCAATGGCGCAATCATCGCACCCAGCTTTGATGTGCCCACCGATGAGACGGCCCGCGCCGTGCTGGAGAGCCTGTTTTCGGACCGCGAGGTGATCATGCTGCCAGGGCGGGAGATTTTGCTGGGCGGGGGCGATATTCATTGCATTACCCAGCAGCAGCCAGCCTTATGAGGCCCGGCGCAGGGTCAGATTCAGGCGCGCGCGGCCGGTAAGCGGATGGTCCCCCTCGCGCAGCGGCGCCACACCGTGGAAATTGAGCCGCGTGGCCCCGCCCCAGACCACCACATCGCCGCTGGTAAGCGGAAATTTCAAAGGCTTGTCCGTCCGCCTGGCCCCGCCCCATAAAAAAACAGCCGGCAGACCAAGTGAGACCGAGACAATGGGCGCGCTCAAATCCGCCTCGTCGCGGTCCTGGTGCAGCCCCATGCCAGCCCCTGGCGCGTAACGGTTGATCAGGCAGGCATCCGGCACGAAACTGGCAAAGCCGGCGGCGGCGGCCGCGCGCGCGGCCAGGTCCAGAAACAAGGGCGGCAGGGGCGGCCAGGGCGCGCCGCTTTGCGGATCCTGCGCGCTGTAGCGGTAGCCGCGTTCATCGCTCACCCAGCCCAAGCTGCCGCAATTGGTCATCGCGGCCGCCATGCGCCGCCCGCCAGGTGTGTGCATGATACGCCAGGGCGCTCGCGCCGCCACGGCCAGGGCGGTTGCAACCAGCGCGGCCGCGTAAGGGTTGGCAAAGCCGGGCAGGCAGGTCAGCTCCGGGGGCTGTGGTGTGCCGAACAGGTCCGGCGTCATTATGCTTCAGCCTGTCAGCATCAATGCCACCACCAGTGCCACGGCCAGGGCCTGTAGGGTCACGCGCCAGCGCATCAGCCGGTTGGAGACGCGCGGATCGCGCCCCGCCTTGGCCATGCCCAGCACGCCGGTTAGCATCACCGCCACCACAGCCACCAGGTCGAGCCCCAGAAGGATCGTGAGAAAGGTTTTCATTCCGCCGATTATACGCGCTTGCGCCGATTTGCCCATCCGCCCCCCGATTGACTTTCCCGCGCAACCGCGTTGAGGCTCACCCATGCGCTTGTTGATTGTTCTGCTGCTGGGTTTTGGCCTCATCTCCCCCGCGATGGCGGCGCGTCCAATGCTGGCGCAAATGACTGGGGCGTCTGCGCCAGCACAGCCGGCCGCCGCGCCGCAAGAGCCGGCGGGCGCCATTATCCCCGGCTCGCCTTTGGCAGCGCTCACCGGCGCTACGCCGCTGCCAGCCCCCCCGCCCGCACCGTTTGGCACGGACAGGCTGGCATTTTCCGTCTCGGGTACAATTGGCCATGCCCTGCTGCGCGCCAGTGGCGATTTTTTGGCCGCCATGCGCGCCGCCACCCAGCTTGCCCCGGTGCTGGACTGGTTGCGCGCCAGTGCCGCCAGCCCCGCGCGCCGGGCCGAGGCCGCCGCGATTGGGCTAGGGCTTGCCGCTGTTTTTCTGCCGGCTCTGGCTGTGGATCTGCTCTTGCGTCTGGGGCTGCGCGGGGCGGGCCATTGGTGCGCGGACCGGGCCAGCGCGCCGGGCGCCGCCAAGGCGGGTATGTGGCGCGGCTGGGGGCGGCGGCTGGGTTATGGGGTGTTGCGGCTGCTGCTGGCTTTATTGCCGCTGGCCGGGTTTTTGGTCATGCTCGTGCTTCTGCTCAGCGCCGGGCTTTTGGCCACGCGTGGGGCGCATCTGGCTGTTATCGGCATTGCCAACGCCTATCTTGTCTGCCGCATGGGACTGGAAGTGCTGCGGTTTGTATTGGCACCACGTGATCCGGGCTTGCGCCTTGCCGGCTTGAGCGATGGTGGCGCCCGCGCGGCCGCGCGAGGCGGGCTGATGCTGCTGGCCACGGGCTTTGCCGCTTATGGGCTGATCTCGGTGGCCGAAATTTTAGGCTTGCCGCGTGCCGGCACGGCGGTGCTGTTGCGCCTCGCGGCTTTGCTGTTCGATCTTGAGATCGTGCTGTTCATTTGGCGGCTTCGGGCTGTGGCTGGGCGGTGGATTGCCGGGCCGCCGGCTGCACAAGGCGGGTTTGCCATGCTGCGCCGGCGTTTGAGCGTGGTTTGGCATTATCTTGCCATGGCCTATGTGCTTGCACTCTGGGTGGCCTGGGCGGGCGGGGTGCCGGATGCGTTCGTCCGTTTGCTGCGCGGGGTGGCGGTGTTGCTTGTGGTGCTTGTTCTGGGCCGTTTGGCTTGGAGTGCTAGCCTGGCGCTGCTCGCGCGGGCCTTGCCACCCGGCGGCGCGGGCGAGGCGCCGGATTCTTCCCCATTGCGTGCCCGCGCCCGTGCGTACAATCCGCTGGCGCGCTTTACTATCCGTCTCACGATCGGCCTTCTGGCGCTGTTACTGCTTTTGCAGGGCTGGGGGGTGGATGTGTTCGGCCTCCTGTCCCGCGATCCGGTAAGCCGGGCCTTGCTGGGCGCGCTGGGCGCGATCGCCATGATTATCATCCTGGCACTGGTTTTGTGGGAGGGGATTAATTTCGCCCTCAATGCCCGGGTTGAGAGCTTGTCCGCCACCGGGCGCGCGCGCCAGGCTTCGCGCCTGCGCACGCTGCTGCCCATGCTGCGCGCCTCGATCGGTGTTGTCATCTTCACCGGCGCGGCGCTGTTCAGCCTGACCAAGATTGGCCTAAACGCCGCTCCGCTGCTGGCGGGTGCTGGGGTGGTGGGTATCGCCGTCGGCTTTGGCAGCCAGAAGCTGGTGCAGGATGTCATCACCGGCCTGTTCCTGCTGCTGGAGGATGCCATGCAGGTGGGGGATGTGGTGTCGCTGGCTGGCATGTCCGGCACGGTGGAGCGGCTCTCCATCCGCACCATCCGGCTGCGCGGGTTTGACGGTTCGGTCAATATCATTCCCTTCTCGGCTGTTACCGCCGTGACCAACATGACGCGCGATTTCGGCCTCGCGCAGATTGCCATCACGGTTGGGTATCAGGAGAATCTGGAGCGTGTGCGCGCCGAGATGACCGCCATCGCCAGCGCCATGCGCGCCGAGCCGGGTTGGGGGGCGATGATCCGCGACGATTTGCAGATTTTCGGGCTGGATTCGTTTGGCACCCTGGGGCTGGTCATTACCGGGCAGATCCGCACCGGCCCTGGCCAGCATTGGGCGGTGCGGCGTGAATTTTATGCCCGGGTGCAAAAGCGTTTTGGCGAGGCGGGCATTACCATCCCCAACCCCCTGCAAGCCGCGCCAGCGGTGGTTCTGGCCGGAGGGAATGGATAAGCTACAGGGCCGCTGCTTGGGTGGCGGGCAACCGCCAGAAAGGCAGGGCCAGGCCCACGATGATAATCTGCATGAAGGCGGCGAAGGCCACGCACCCCGCCCAGCCCACACTATGCCACGCGCTGGCTGGCAGGCTGCCGCCAAAACTGCCGCCAATATAATAGAACGTCACATAAAGCCCGGCGGCGGTGGATTTAGCGCCCCGCGCCGCCTGCCCGATAAAGCCGATGGCCAGCCCCTGCTGCGCGAAAATGCCGCAGCAAAAGACGACCAGTCCCAGGCAGATGAGCCAAAGCGGGGCGGCCAGTGTGAGGGCCAGCCCGGCCAGTACCGCCAGCGTCGAGATGCCGAGCATGATCCGGCGGCCCAACCGCGCCGCCAGCCGGGCGGTGAGGGGGTTGATGATCACACCGCCCAGATAGACGACGAAAATGGCGCCAAGGGCGGCTGGGCCAAGATGATAAGGGGCCACGGCAAGACGGAAATTGATAAAGGTGAATACACAGACCAGGCAGAACAGCACGCCGATTCCCACAGCATAAGTCGCCAGGAGTTGGGGGTTGGATAAATGCATGGGAAAGGCGCGCAGCGTGCTGGAAATTCTGGTGGTTGGGCGGAATTTGCGCTCGCGCGGCAGTGCCGTGGAGATAAAAACCGCCACGGCCAGCGTGAGCAGGCCGATCATGATGAAGGCCGCCCGCCAATCCAGCCAGGAGGTGATCAGCCCGGTGAGCAACCGGCCCGAAAACCCGCCCATGATGCTGCCAGAGGTATAAAGCCCAGCCAGGCGCAGGGCGGGGGCATGGTCCAGCTCTTCGCCGATATAGGCGATGGTGACGGTGAAGATGAAGGGCAGGATCAGCCCTTGGGCGAAGCGGCAGAAGACCAGGAAGATGAGATTCGGCGCGCAGGCGGCAAGCAAGGTGGGGATGACGAGCAGCAGTGCCGCCCCCCGGATAAAGCGTTTGCGCCCAAACCGGTCTGACAGAATGCCCGCGACCGGCGCCATGGCGGCGGTGGCGAGCAGCGGCGCCGTGACCGTATAGCCGGTGGCGCCTTCGCTGACATGCAGGGCCGCGGCGAGCACCGGAAGGATGGCTTGGGTACACCACATATTCAGAAAGCAGATGAATCCGGCGGCGATGATGGCGGCGGTAAGACGCGGGCCGGCGCTAGAACCGGCGTTCGAAGACAGTGATGACATCGCCGGGCAGAACCAATGCAGCAACAGGGGCGCGGTATTGGGCGATGGTTGCGCCCGCATGCCGCGTGATGCCCACATAACCCTGCTCGGCGCGGTAGGTGAACCCGCCGGCGATGGAAATCGCGGTCAGGACAGTCATGCCCGGACGGTATGGATACTGGCCGGGCTTGTTCACCTCGCCCAATATGTAAAACGGCCGGTAGGTGGACACCTCCACCGCGACACCGGGATGCAGGATCAGCCGCTTTTCGCGCAGCTTGCGGGCGATATGGCGGGCCAGCGCATCCGCACTCAACCCGCTGGCGTGCACCAGCCCGAGCAGCGGCATGTCCAGCATGCCGCTATCATCAATGCTGTAGGTGCCCGAGAGTTGCGGCTGGTCGTAAATGCGGATGTTGAGCTGATCGCCGGGGCCAAGCCGGTAGGGGCCGGATGGCGCTGGCGGCAGAGGCGGCAGGTGCGCGCCCGGCGCGCGCAGGCTGGCGCAGCCGCCAAGCAGGGCCAGCCCTCCCAGGACCATATGCCGCCGATGAAGAATGGTTTGTCCCCTGTAAAACCTGAGATTGTGGTCATCTTTACCGGACTTCGTAAAAAGCGCAAACAGCGAATCCTTGAATTCCGGAGACCGCGATGAAACGTCTTTTCGCCGTGCTGCTGCTTATTGCCGTGGCGCTGGGGGCTTGGTGGGTTTGGCATGGCCCAGCCGCGCGGCGGGGGCAAAATTCGCCTGTCCAGGCGAATGGGGCGAGCCTGGACCCTCAGCCCCTAAGCGCTGCCGAACAGGCGCGCTTTCTGCCGCCGCTTTGCGGCGGGGCCAGTGCGGGCAGCGGCGGCTATGCGCATGATTGCCAGAGCCTGCCCGGCTATCCGAGTGCCGATTATGGCGGGGCAGGGCTTGGGCTTGGCATCACCCTTACCTCGGTTCTCTACGGCCATCTCACCAGCGCAACAGATATGCAGGCTTATGTCAGCTATCTGGGCAGTTTTGAGCCGCATGTGAATAATTTTGGCGGCGGCGTGCTGTTTCGCCAGCAAGGGCAAAGCTGGGTGCGCGTGGGCTGGTATCCGGGCGGGGCTTTGTCGCATTGTTTGGGGCTGAACAGCCAGGGGCGGGCAAAGCTGCTTTGCCGGATGGGCTTTACCGGCCAGGGGGAGAGCAACACCACCCTCGCGCTGGTGACCCTGCGGCCTTATGCGCCGGGCGGCGGCCAGCTTGATATCAGTAACCAAATCACCGCCAGCGATTTGCGCGATACGTTGAACCCAGAGGCCAATTGCGGCTTGCGCACGTCTGACAAGCAGGCGATTTTGCTGGGAATCGACAAATTAACCCGCACCGCTACCGGTTTTGCCGCGCAAATCTCTTACGTGCCCGCCGCACAGGCGGCGGCTTCCTGCGCGGCGCATCACTTTGCCGATGCGCCCACGCAAACCAAAACCGTGCCGCTGCGCTGGGATGGCACCCGCCTGGTCATGCCGCCAGGGCTGAATTTCGCACCGGCATCGTAAGCGCATGAACAGGTTGCGTGAACGGCTGATCGCGGCGGCGCGGGAGATGGCGGCACGGGGGCTCTCGGCCGGGACGTCGGGCAATGTGTCCTTGCGCGCGCCAGAAGGCATACTCATCACCCCCTCCGCCATGCCGTATGAGGCGCTAACGCCCGAGATGATCCCGATGCTCAAGCCCGACGGCTCGCATGAAGGCCCCTACCGGCCGAGCTCGGAATGGCGGTTTCATCTGGATATCTACCTTACCCGGCCGGATGTGGGCGGTGTTGTGCATCATCACGCGCCCTACACCACGGCGCTTGCCATGGCCCGGCGCGAGATTCCGGCCTGCCATTACATGATCGCGCGCTTTGGCGGCGCGCCGCTGCGCTGCGCCGATTATGCGCTGTTTGGCACGGCGGCACTTTCCGCCGCGGTGCTGGCTGCACTTGAGGGGCGCAGCGCCTGCCTGATGGCCAATCATGGCGGCATCGCCACCGGGCGGGATGTGGAAGCCGCCTTGGCCGCCGCCACCGAGCTTGAGGTGTTGGCTCAACAATACGCGCTCTCGCTTGCCGCGGGCGGGCCGGTGCTGCTGAGCGAGGCCGAGATTGAGGCCGCCCTCTCGCAATTCGCCACCGCCTACCGGCCGCAATAACGGGTTAACTAACGTCTGTTGCCATCAGGCCAAGGCGGCGGCGCAGCGCGCGGCTTTCGGGCCCGGCCACATCGGCCAGCGTGTATTTATCCAGCACCGCCAGCAGGGCGTTGCGCGCCTCATCCAGAATGCTCTGCAGACGGCACATGCCGCCAATGGCGCAAAATTGCCCGGCCTGGCATTCCACCAGGGCAAGGTCGGGCTCCATGGCCCGCACCACCGCGCCAAGGCTGATTTGTACCGCCGGGTTGCCTAATCGTAGCCCGCCATTGCGGCCGCGAATCGTCTCAACCAGCCCGGCCTGGCCAAGCTTGTGGACCACTTTGGTCATGTGGCTCTCGGAAATCTCATAGGCGGTGGAAATTTCCGCGATCGAGCCCAGCCGGTCTGGCGCCAGCGCCAGGAAGATGAGGGTCCGAAGACCATAATCGGTAAAACGGGTCAGGTGCATGGGGTATTCTACCCCGCTTTGCCCTCACACGGCCAGACGTTCGGCGAAGATCCGCTCTGCCGGCACACCTTGCGCCAGGGCTGCGGCGCGCGCCGTGTCCAGCATTTTGGGCGGGCCGCACAGATAAATATCGGGCATTTCCGTTTGGGCTGCGAGATGCGCGGCCAGCGCCTCGGCCGCGGTGCCGGTAAACCCGTCCCATCCGGGGCTGGGGTGCCAGACGCACAAGGTTATCTCCAATTGCGGCAGGCCGGCGCGTAGCTCCTCGAACAAGGCGGGGGGCAGCAATTCGGCCTCGCGGTTGGCGGCGAAGATCAGATGGGTGGGCAGGCTGTCCTGATAATCGGCCAGATGCCGCAGCATCGCCACCAGCGGGGCGGCACCGCAGCCGCCGCCCACCAGCACGCGCGGGCGGGGGCTGGCATCGTCGAGCGTGAAATGGCCGAGCGGCCCGCGCAAGGAAAGCTCCTCGCCCACACGGGCCCGCGTGCCCAGCCAAGTGGAAAAAGCACCACCGGGCACAAGGCGGATCAGGAAGTCCAACCGCCCGTCCCAGTTGGGCAGATTGGCCAGCGAATAGGCGCGCCGGATTTCAGTGCCAGGCACAGTGAGTTCCATATATTGTCCGGGGATGAAATCCGCCGCCCCGCCCAGCTGCGCATCCGGAGTGAGGGTGAGTGTGAGCGCCAGGGCGCCTTCGCCCGCCGGGGTCAGGCTTTCGATTATGGCGCTACGCGTGATCAGCGGCTGGCGCGCGATTTTGGCATCCTCATAGGGCAGGTCGATGGTAAGGTCGCCGCGCGGCTGGCAGCGGCAGAGCAAAATGCCGCCTTGGCCGGGGTCGGGCAGGGCGGCTTTGCTGTGAGGGGCCATCTCATACGCGCCCGATTGCGCATGGGCGTGGCATTGGCCGCACTCGCCCGCATGGCACATGGCAGGCAGGTAAAAGCCGGCCGTCTCGGCGGCACTCAGCACATCCATACCGGCCGGGCAGGCAAATTCCAGGCGCGCGGAATCACGTGTCACCAGGGTGACCAGGGCGGTGTCGGCCATTTTATCGGATCCTTAAAGCGGTTCGGGGAAAAGCGCGCGGGGGCCATGCCGCCCCCGCGCCATTGGGGTCAGGCCGCCTGGCGGGTGAGGGCGGCGGTGATGTCATCTTGCGCGTTGGTGATGGGCTGCACGCCGAATTTCTCCACCAGCACATTCAGCAAGGCCGGGGTGAGGAAGGCGGGCAATGAAGGCCCCAGCCGCAAATTGCGCACGCCCAGGGCGAGCAGGGTCAGCAGCACGGCGGCGGCTTTTTGCTCGAACCAGGAGATCACGAGCGAGAGCGGCAGATCATTCACCCCGCACTCAAACGCCTTGGACAGGGCCAGCGCCACCTGCACGGCGGAATAGGCATCGTTGCACTGGCCCATATCCAAAAGCCGGGGCAGCCCGCCAATTTCGCCGAAATTCTCCTGGTTGAAGCGGTATTTGCCGCAGCCCAGCGTGAGCAGCATGGTGTCGTCCGGGGCTTGTTCGGCGAACTCGGTGTAATAATTGCGCCCCGGTGCCGCCCCATCGCAGCCGCCAATGAGGAAGAAATGCCGGATCGCGCCGCTCTTGACCGCGCCGATCACGGTCTCGGCGGCACTCAGCACCGTATCGCGGCCAAACCCGACCAGAATGGTCTTTTCCGGCGCGGTTTCGGCAAAGCCCGGCAGCGCCTGGGCCGCGCGCACGACCAGGGCGAGATCGGCATGGGTGAGATGGCGCACCCCCGGCCAGCCAACCGGGCCCATGGTGAAGATGCGGTTGCGATAGGCGGGTTGCGGCTCGATCAGGCAGTTCGAGGTCATGACGATTGGGCCGGGGAAGGCGGCGAATTCCTGATGCTGGTTCTGCCAGGCGGTGCCGTAATTGCCGGCCAGGTGCGGGTAGGCGTGCAGTTTGGGATAGCTATGGGCGGGCAACATCTCGCCATGGGTATAGACATTGATGCCGGTATCCTTCGTCGCTTCCAGAATGGCGGCGAGATCGCCCAGATCATGCCCGGAGACGAGGATGGCCTTGCCCGCCACCGGCGTGGTGCGCACCTGGGTGGGGGTGGGGCTGCCAAAGCGCCCGGTATTGGCGGCATCCAGCGTTTCCATCACGGTGAAATTCAGCTGTCCCAGCGCCAGAGCCTCCGCCAGCAGGGTGTCGGCATCCACCGGGTCGGTCGCCAGGAAATCCAGCGCATGGGCAATGCCGGCACCGATTTCGGGCCGCACCTCGCCCAGCACCTCAGCATGGTGGGCATAGGCGGCAACGCCCTTCAGCCCGTAGAGAACCAGCGCGCGCAGGCCGATCACATCCTCGCCCACAATATTCAGCCCCGCCCGCACCGAGGCAATGTCGGCCTGGGCCAGCAGGCCGGCCAGATTGTCGGCGGGCTGGAAGGCGGCGGGGCCGGCCAATGTTTCGCCCAGCGTGCCACGTAGACGGTCGCGGATGCGCGCGGCCTCGGCGATCAACTCCACGAACCGGACGCGGTTGAAATTCACGTTGGTGAGGGTGGTGAACAGCCCATACAGGATGAAACTATCCGCCGCCGCGTCGGGCCGGCCTTGCTGGTGCAGCCGGTGCGCGTACTGGCCCAGCCCCTTGAGCTGATAGATCAGCACATCCTGCAGGTCGGCGGTGGCTTCATCCTTGCCGCACACGCCGCGCGCGCTGGCGCAGCCGGCACCTGTTTCGGTACGGGCGGTTTGTTCACATTGGAAGCAAAACATGGGCGCTATGTCCTTATTAATACATAAAAAATTAATGTCTTTTTAGCCGTGGCGCGCGGGCGTGGCGGGGTGGCTTAAAAGATGAATTTAATATGCGTCTTTTTAGGCGCGAAGCTTTGATTCAGATCAAAACCCGGGGTTTCGCGCTTATTTTGCCGCTTTGGCCTTTTTCAGCACCGCGTTTTGCACCACTTGTTGGATGCCGCTGGCGGCTTCCTGGGCGGCGGCGGCGGCCACATCGCCCCAATAAGGCGCGATATCGTGGGGGGAGAGGTCGTGCAGCTGTGTTACCCGGCCGACCACGCGGTTATTCGTGTCGCGCACCACCCAGTCCAGCTCCACCAGCACCTGCCCGTTCTTGGCCGGGCTGGTTTTAATGTGGCCGGTTACGGTAAAATCCGCGTCCTCGGGCTTATCCACCAGCACGTCATCGGCGCCGGGCAGGTCGCGCTTTAGGTTCAGCGGCAGGGCGCTGTCGCCATCGCCAGGCGCGCCGGTGACCGCGCCGACATAAAGCCGTGCCGGACGGTTTTCCAGCGATTCGGGGTTGCTGCGCTGAATCCGGGCGTTGATCTGCGCCATCAACCGCGCCAGCGGGGTCGCATCGACCGATGCCGCTTCCTGCAAGGTGGCGGCATCGGCCGCCTGCCAGGCTGCCACGGGCACGGGCGCGCCCATCTGCTGGCCATAGGTTTTACCGTTGGGGCCGGTAACCACATAATCCGGCACGACGACCTTATCCTGCCGGTGGGCGGAAACGGCCAGTGTCCAGCCTTGTTTCAAAGGTGGGCCGGCCACGGTCGGCACGTCGTTTTCGGCCAGTTGATCGGCGAGGTCCTGGGCGAACAAGGCGGCGGCCTGGGGCGGTAAATCAGCGGCTTTGGGGGTGGGGACCATCAGCACCGGTGCCGGGGGCACGGCAAGCCGGGCCGCTTGCGGGCCGGGATTGCCCCGGAAAGGCTGGGGTAGCGTGCCGCAGGAGGCCAGGGCCAGCAGCAGCAAGACGGGCAGACCATGTTTCATCATGCGCGGATCACCGAAATCTGATGGCCGCAGGCGGGCTCGCCACGCAATGTCCGGCGGCGGTAGGAGAAAAACAGAGCCTCTTCGGCGCAGGTATCGCGCCCCAGAGTTTCCACCTGCACCCCGGCCGCGCGCAGCCGGGCGGCGCAATAGCCGGGCAGATCGAACCACCAATGGCCAGGCCGGCCGGCGGAAAAGAACCGCGCCGCGGCGGCCCCTTGCGCCAGCACCGAATCGCGCAAATCGGCCCCCACCTCGTAACTGGCTTGGGCGATGCACGGGCCGATGGCGGCGCGAATCTCCGCCGCACCCAGCGCGCGCATGGCCGCCACGGTGGCCTCCAGCACGCCCGCCACGGCGCCTCGCCAGCCCGCATGCGCAGCCCCCGCCACGTTGCCGCCATGCAGCAGCACGGGCGCGCAATCGGCGGTGATGATGCCAAGGGCAAGGCCGGGCTGGTCGCTGACCAGCGCGTCGGCCATGGGGCCATCCCCCTCGGCCCAGGGCGCGCGCGCCACCGCCACCTCAGTCCCGTGCACTTGCTTGAGCCCCAGCAGGCAGTCCGGTGCCACCCCCATGGCGGCGGCCACAAGCGCGCGGTTTTGCCGGACATTGGCCGGATCATCTGATGAAAACCCGCAATTCAGGCTGGCGAACGCACCATTAGACACGCCGCCTTGGCGGGTGAAGAACCCATGCCGCGCGGGCAGGACGCTGGTAAGGTAATCCATCAGGCAAATCCTGGCAAAATGGGCAGATCGGGCGGGCACAGGCAAAAAACCTTGAACAGGCTGCCCATGGCCTCGGGCGCGGTGAGGCGTTGGACGGCAAGCTGCAAATCACGCGCTTTATGCGGATGTTTGCGCGCCAGCACATCGCTGCGCTGGTACAGGCCCAGCGCGGTGAGGAAGCTGTTTTGCTTCACCGGCCCTTGGCCGTGCGTTATGCGGAGCAGGGCGGCAAAATCCACATGCGCGGTAATGTCCGCCAGGCCCGGCTCTTGCAGCGGGTCGGCCGGGGCGCCATCGCGGATGGCCTGCACACTTTCGCCCGCTTCGCTGGTTGCTGGTCCATAATCGATGAACAGCGCCACCGCGCCGCGCGTGGCAAGCTGGCGGCAAAAATCCAGGGCGGCTTCGTTCACCTCGCGCACGCTGCCCACGGGATCGTCGGGCAGGGGGTAATCAGCAGGCTGCTCGGCATAGGCGCCGTTTTCCACGTAACGTTCCATCCAGCCTTGCGGGCGGTGGATGAACTGGCGCACGGGCAGTGCATCTAAAAACTCATTGGCGAGCAGAATCAGCGGCCCGGGGGGCATTGTCGCCAGCGTCTCATGCCAGGTGGCGTGCGGCACGCGGCTGGCTTGTTCGGCCCGCAGCAGGGGCGAGGTTTCGATGAAATGCACGGATGGGGCGGGCCAGACGCGCAGCGCATCTTGCATCAGCACGCCGCGTCCGGGCCCGGCCTCGGCCAGGATGATGTCTTTGGGCGCGCCCAGCATCTGCCACACCACCTTGGCCCAGGCGCCCAGTAGCTCGCCAAAAACCTGGGTCAGCTCCGGGGCGGTGATGAAATCGGCGCCGAATGGGCGTGTCGCGTAATAGGCAGCGTTGGCCTTGGCCATGAAATGGTCGAACCGCAGCACGCTTTATGCCGGCCGGCGGCGGAGGGTATAGATAATCAGCCCGCTGCCGATCAGCACCATGGGGATGGACAGCAATTGGCCCATGGTGATGCCAAAGGGCAGGAAACCCAGGAACCAATCCGGCTCGCGGAAACATTCGCCGATGATGCGCGCAATACCGTAGCCTGCGATGAAAATGCCGGTCAGCAGCCCTGTGCGCCGGCGGATGGCGGGGAACTGGGCAAAGCTGATCATCACGCAGAACAGCACGATGCCTTCGAGGCTCGCCTCGATCAGCTCGGAGGGGTAGCGCGGCAGATGCAGCGGATCGCCCGGATAGACCATGGGGAAGGGAAACCAGGCGGCGGCGGGGCGGCCCCATAATTCATCGTTGATGAAATTGGCGATGCGCCCAAGAAACAGGCCGATGGGCACCGCCACCGCGATACGGTCGCCAAAGCGCAGCATGTCTATGCCATTGCGCAGGGAGAACCAGGCGATCGCGATGGTGACACCAAGAAACCCACCATGAAAACTCATGCCGCCATCCCACACGGTGGGGATGCGCCAGGGATGGGTGAAGAAGAAGACCGGCTGGTAGAACAGCACATAGCCGATCCGCCCGCCCAAAATAACGCCCAGCACCGCCCAGGTGAGGAAATCATCCACCTGTAGGCCGGTGGCGGCCTTGGGCTCACGCGCGACCATGTGGCGCACCAGCCGCCAGCCCAGCAGCAGGCCGACAATATAGGCCAGCGCGTAATAATGGATGAAAAGCGGGCCGATATAAAAGCCGCGGGGGAAATGCGGGAGGATGATGGGGGTCACCGGTAGGGGTCCGCCTTTTGTAGGAAATTCTGGATGTAGGCGCTCACCCCTTCCTCCAGCGTGAGGAAGCGGTGGGTGAAGCCGAGTTTGCGCAGCCGCTCCATTTTGGCTTCGGTGAAGGATTGATACTGGCCGCGCAGGGCCTCGGGCATGTCGATATACTCAATCCGCTCATCCATGCCATTGGCCGCGCACACGGCGCGCGCGAGGTCGGCGTAAGAGCGCGCGGTGCCGGTGCCGAGGTTATAAATCCCGCCCACTTGCGGCACCTTGAGCAGGAATTGCAGGGCCGCCACCACATCATCAATATGGATGAAGTCGCGCTGCTGGGCGCCATCGGCCAGATCCGGGCGGTCTGATTTGAACAGCCGTACCGGCCCGCCGGCCATCAGCTCATCATGCTTGACCTTGACCACCGAGATCATCTTGCCCTTGTGATACTCGTTGGGGCCATAGACGTTGAAGAATTTCACCCCCGCCCAGGCGGGCGGCGCGTGCGCCTTGTCGGCCGCCTGCCGCGCGGCCCACAGATCGAAGGCATGCTTGCTCCAGCCATAGAGATTGAGCGGCTTGAGCCGCAAGAGGGCGGGGATGGACATGTCATCATCGAACCCGGCCGCGCCATCGCCATAGGTAGCGGCGGAGGAGGCATAGATGAAGCGAACCCGATGAGCCGCGCACCAGCTCCAGAGTTTTTGGCTTAAAGTGACATTGCTGTGCCAGACCAGATCGGCATCGCGCGCCGTGGTTTCGGAAATGGCGCCCAGATGCACGATCGCGGTGAGCCGCAAATCATGATCGAGAAAGCTGTCCAGCTCTTCGGGGCGCAGCACCTGGCTGGGCGGATGGTTCTGGAAATTCCGCCATTTCTGCCCCTCATGGCCGAGCCAATCGGCAATGATGACATCCTCGCCCGCCGCAGCCAGTGCCGCATGCAGATTTGAGCCAATAAACCCAGCGCCGCCCGTGACCAAGATCATGCGCCGCGTTATAGGGATAAGCGTCACAGCAGAGAAGGCCCCAAGCAATGAATGACCGTCCGAAAATTTTTGATGATTTGGCCGGGGTTGCCGGCGGCGCCATTTCCGCGCTGGCGGGCGTGCGCGAGGAGCTTTCGGCTATGGTGCGTGCCCGGGTGGAGGAGACGCTGCGCCGGCTCGACCTTGTGCGGCGCGAGGAATTCGAGGCGATGGCTGAAATTGCGCGCCGGGCCAAGGCTGAGGTGGAGGCGTTGGAACGCCGTGTCGCCGCGCTGGAGGTGGAGCCCCCGGAAGAGGACCGGCATGAGGATATTCTGGGCTGAATCAGTGCGAGATTAACAGCTTATGGCGCAAATCTAACAAATATTTAACGCATTTCGGTGGGTTTTGGCGTCTAATTTTGTTGCACCTTAAGTCGAAAAACCCGACCATCTCCTCGCCGCGTGGGCGTGTGTCCGCGCGGGACGGAGTGTGTGATGAGGCGCGAGGCACGAATATGGCGCCCCTGGATGGGGGCATGGAGGGCCGGATGCCCTTGCGCGGCGCTGGGCATGTTGATGTTGCAGGTAAGTCTTTTGTTCTGGCCGCTGGCGCTGGGGTGGGCGCGACGGTTTGAACGCGCGCGCCAGCAGCAGCTTTGCCTTGATCTCATCGCGCAAACCTATGCGCCACTGCGCCAAGCCGCCACAACAAGCCAGCCCAGCTCAGAAGGCGCTCATGGCTAAGAGATGAGCGTATGTGAAAAAACACGCGCAGTGTATTAATTTTGTATCAATTTGCGTATGGCGGCTCAAATTGAGATTGTCTTGCAAAATTATGCAAATTCAGAGGGGTTGGAGAAATAATTCTGCTTGACGGAGAGGTTAATGGCGTAAGATGATCGCTTAACCTTTTTGGATATGCTGCATGACCCCCTTCAAATTGGCCAAGATTCTTCCCTGTGCCGTGTTTTTTTCCGAAGCGCGGCCAGTGGCGGGCGGCATGGCTTTGCTTTTGCAGGTTAGCTTGGTGTTTTGGCCCCTCGCGGCGCGTTGGGCGGCGCAAGCGTGCGAACGCGCGGGCATAGAGCGGTTGCTGAATGAATTGTCCGAGACCAACCGCGCGCCAGAAGATCCCTACCGGTATCCGGCGGTCAAGAAATTTCGCCAGGTCGCGTAAACACCACCATGGCCGCGCCGCAGCGCGAGACGTTGCTTGAGGCCACGGCCCGATTTGTGCGCGAGATGACCGAACTGTCTTGCGCGCGCTTGAGCCCCGCTATCCGCCTGCATCTGGCCACCGAAATCACCCCGCTCTGGCAGGCGAGCGAGGCTTTTTTGAATCAGCATGATATTGCGCCTCCCTTTTGGGCCTTTGCCTGGCCGGGGAGCGAGGCATTGGCCTATTACATCGTCCGCCATCCGGAATTTGTGCGGGGGCGGCGCGTGTTGGATTTTGCCGCGGGCTGCGGCCTGGCCGCCTTGGCGTGCGCGCGGGCGGGGGCGCTTAGCGTTGAGGCGGCCGAGATCGACCCGCTGGCCTGTGCGGCCCTGCGGTTGAATGCATCTGCCAATGGGCTGAATATTGATGTCACGTTGGGCGATATTGTCGGCGCCCCCTGCCGCTGGGATGTGATTCTGTGCGGCGATGTTTGTTATGAGGCGCCAATGACCGCGCATATCCTCCCCTGGCTGGCCGCGTTGGCGGGACAAGCCGAGGTTGTGATCGCCGATCCGGGGCGCAAATACCGTCCCGCGTCCATGGGTGAGTTTCTGGCCGAGATCGAGGTACCGACCAGCCTGGAGCTGGAAGATAAGCCGCACCGTACAGTGCACCTGTTTCGCTTGCAGGGTAATGGCGTTATGCGTTCAGAATAAAGGATTTTTCTGTGCGTTTTGACGCGGTGGGCGAGGGCTGGCCGCTTTGTGCGCGTTCACCACGGATTTGTTACATGCGGCCAGTGCGCAGGGGCGATGCGCGGGCAAGCGTTGACCCGCCCAGGTGCGCAGACTAAGCAACTGCAACATAGTGCCTGAGCATCGACCTTAAGTGAAAGGTTTTCCATGAAGGATGTCCGCGAAGCCCTGATGGTGGGCCGCAACTCGGAGGGTAAGCTGGTCCGCCGGCCGCTCTCGCCGCATTTGCAGGTGTATAAGCCGCAAATCTCGTCCGCGACCTCGATTTTTCATCGCATCACCGGCGTCGCGCTGGGAGCGGGGGCCGTTTTGTTCACCGCCTGGCTGGTGTGCGCCGCCGCCGGCGACTCCGCCTTTTCCGTCATCCAGGCCATTTTTGCCTCATGGATCGGGCTGATCGTGCTGTTCGGCTTCACGCTGGCGCTGTTCTACCATTTCTGCAACGGCATCCGGCATCTGGCCTGGGACGCGGGCAAGGGCTTTGAACTGCCCGACATGCACCGTTCGGGCCGCCTTGTCATCGGCGCCACGCTGGTCCTCACAGTGGCCTTCTGGCTCATCGCCTTTCTTGTTGGGTGAAGAACATGCAAAAAGATACCACCCCCTCCATCCATATCATGCGCAGCCAGCTGGGCCGCGCCCGTGGCCTGGGGGCCGCCAAGCACGGTGCCGCGCATTGGTGGGCCGAGCGCCTGACGGCTGCCGCCCTGCTGCCGCTCTCGCTTTATTTCGTGCTCTCGGTGCTGCTGCTCAAAGGCGCTGGCCGCGCGGCCATGGCCGCCTATATGGGCGAGCCCTGGAACGCGGTGCTGTTCCTGCTGCTCATCTTCGCCATGTTCTACCATCTCTCGATGGGGCTGCAGGCCGTTATCGAGGATTATGTGCGCAAGGATGCCAAGCGCATCGCCGTGCTCATGCTGGTTAAGGCCGGCATCTGGTTCCTGGGCCTGGCCGCGGCCGTGTCCGTTCTTAAACTCGCTGTCTCGTAACGGAAATTTACGCACATGAACGCGATGTCAAAACCCTCTATGGGCGCTTATAATATTATCGACCATACTTATGATGTGGTTGTCGTCGGCGCGGGCGGCTCTGGCCTGCGCGCCACCCTTGGCATGGGGGCCGCTGGCCTTAAGACCGCTTGCGTCACCAAGGTGTTCCCCACCCGTTCGCACACCGTGGCCGCTCAGGGCGGTATCGGCGCCTCGCTTGGCAATATGGGGGAGGATGATTGGCGCTGGCACATGTACGACACCGTGAAGGGGTCGGACTGGCTGGGCGACCAGGACGCCATCGAATATATGTGCCGCGAGGCGGTGCCGGCGATTTATGAGCTGGAGCATTTCGGCGTGCCCTTCTCGCGCACCGAGGATGGCAAGATCTATCAGCGCCCGTTCGGCGGCCATATGAAGGACTACGGCAAGGAACCGGCGATGCGCGCCTGCGCTGCCGCCGACCGGACCGGCCATGCGATTCTGCACACGCTCTATCAGCAATGCCTGAAGCATGACGCGGAATTCTTCGTGGAGTATTTCGCGCTCGACCTGATCATGGATGATGAGGGCGTATGCCGCGGCGTGATGGCGTGGAATCTGGAGGATGGCACCATCCACCGTTTCCGCGCGCAGATGGTGGTGCTGGCCACGGGCGGTTATGGCCGCGCCTTCCTGTCCTGCACCTCGGCCCATACCTGCACGGGCGATGGCGGCGGCATGGTGCTGCGCGCCGGGCTGCCGGTTCAGGATATGGAATTCGTGCAATTCCACCCCACCGGTATTTTCCCCGCAGGCTGCCTGATTACCGAAGGTGCGCGCGGCGAGGGCGGTTACCTCACCAATGCCGAAGGCGAGCGCTTCATGGAGCGTTACGCGCCGACCGCGAAGGATCTGGCCTCGCGCGATGTCGTCTCCCGCTCAATGACCATCGAGATCAATGAGGGACGCGGCGTTGGCCCGAACAAGGACCATATCCTGCTGCATCTGGAGCATTTGGGGGCTGACATTCTGCATGAGCGTCTGCCCGGCATCTCCGAGACCGCGCGCGTGTTCGCCGGTGTGGATGTGACCAAGGAGCCGATCCCGGTTCTACCCACCGTGCATTATAATATGGGCGGTATTCCCACCAACTATAAGGCCGAGGTGCTGCGCCCCACGGCCGAGAGCCCGGATGCGGTGGTGCCCGGCCTTATGGCGGTGGGCGAGGCGGCTTGCGTTTCGGTGCATGGCGCCAACCGTTTGGGCACCAACTCGCTGCTCGACCTTGTGGTGTTCGGCCGTGCCGCGGCGCACCGGGCGGCTGAGATCATCAAGCCCGGCGCCACTCAGGCGCCACTGCCGGCAGGCGCAGGCGAAGCGTCGCTCGCGCGCTTCGACAAGACCCGTCATGCCAAGGGCGGCACCAGTGTGGCGCAGCTGCGCGACCAGCTCCAGCGCACCATGCAGTCCCACGCCGCCGTGTTCCGCAACTCCAAGAGCCTGACAGAAGGCGTGCAGAAGATGCATAAGCTGTGGGATGGGTTGCCGGACATGAAGGTGGCCGACCGCTCGCTGATCTGGAATTCCGACCTTGTCGAGGCGCTGGAGCTGGATAATCTGATGGGCAACGCCATGTGCACCATGGTGGGGGCCGAAGCCCGCAAGGAAAGCCGCGGTGCTCAGGCGCATGACGATTATCCCGAGCGCGACGATGAAAACTGGATGAAGCACACCGTGGCCTATTGCACCGATAAGGGCCAGGTGGATTTGAGCTACCGGCCGGTGAAGATGCAGACCCTGACCAACGAGGTCTCCGTGTTCCCGCCGAAGAAACGCGTTTATTAAGGAAAGGGGAGCACAGACATGGCTGAATTTACCCTGCCCGCGAATTCCAGGGTCGGCGAGGGCAAGACCCACAAGGCCCCCGCCGGCGCCAAGCGCGTGAAGGCGTTCAAGGTTTATCGCTGGAACCCGGATGACGGGAAGAACCCGGTGATGGACACGTTCGAGATCGATCTCGATGCGTGCGGCCCGATGGTGCTGGACGCGATCATCAAGATCAAGAACGAGATCGACAGCTCGCTCACCTTCCGCCGCTCTTGCCGCGAGGGCATTTGCGGCTCCTGCGCCATGAATATCGACGGCACCAACACGCTGGCCTGCCTTAAGCCGATCAGCGAGGTGCAGGGCGATGTGAAGATCAACCCGCTGCCGCATATGCCGGTGGTGAAGGATCTGGTGCCCGACCTGTCCCAGCCTTACGCGCAGCTGCGCTCCATTGAGCCCTGGCTGCAGGCCGAGACGGCGCCCCCGCCCGATGCCGAGCGCCTGCAATCCAAGGAGGAGCGCGCCGAGATTGACGGGCTGTGGGAGTGCATTCTGTGCTTCTGCTGCTCCACCTCCTGCCCCAGCTATTGGTGGAATGGCGACCGTTACCTAGGCCCCGCCGTGCTGCTGCAGGCTTATCGCTGGATCGCCGATTCCCGCGATGAGGCGACCGGCAAGCGGCTGGATGCGCTGGAGGACCCGTTCAAGCTCTATCGCTGCCACACGATCATGAACTGCACGCAGACCTGCCCCAAGGGACTGAACCCGGCCAAGGCGATTGGCAAGGTCAAGCAGCTGATGCTGGAGCGCCAGGGCTAACAGGCGCTGTTTGATGGAGTGAGGATTATGATTCAACCCATTGAATAGATTTTAAAGACTTTCGAAATGCCGCCTTTTTCCGAAAAGGCGGCATTTTTCATTACGTACGGTTTGATCGTATTTGTCGATTATAAATAAAAATAAAATCAATTTCCTTGGTCTGGCAAAGGCGGCTACAAGGGCTTCCGTCAAGTCCAACTTGCAGGAGCAAAAATATGTCTTTGATCAATACCGAGGTTAAGCCCTTTACGGCCCAGGCGTTCAAGAGCGGTAAATTCGTGACCGTTACCGAGGCCGACCTGAAGGGCAAATGGTCTGTCGTGTTCTTCTACCCGGCCGACTTCACCTTCGTCTGCCCGACCGAGCTTGAGGATTTGGCCGATAATTATGCCGCGTTCCAGAAGCTGGGCGTTGAGGTTTATGCCGTCTCCACCGATACGCATTTCTCCCACAAGGCCTGGCACGACACCTCCGAGGCTGTGAAGAAGATCGATTATTTCATGGTTGGCGACCCCACCCATGCGATCTGCCGTAATTTCGAGGTGCTGATCGAGGAAGCCGGTCTGGCCGATCGTGGCACTTTCGTGATCGACCCGGATGGCAAGATCCAGATTGTTGAGGTGAATGCCGGCGGTATTGGCCGCGATGCGGGCGAGCTGTTGCGCAAGGTCAAGGCCGCGCAATATGTGGCCGCCCACCCGGGCGAGGTTTGCCCGGCCAAGTGGAAGGAAGGCGAGAAGACGCTTGCCCCCTCGCTTGATCTGGTCGGCAAGATCTAAGTTTTTCACGACCCTCCCCCAAAAAATGCAAAAGTTTTTGGGGGAGTGGGGACTTTTTACAAAAAGTCCCCACGACGATCCGCCCCGCATTTTAAAAAACAGGAAGCCATTATGTTGGACGACAGCCTGAAGGGCCAGTTGCAGGCCTATCTTGCCCGTGTCTCAGCCCCGCTGGAACTGGTGGCGAGCCTTGATGACAGCGCGCTCTCAACCGATATGCGCGGGCTGTTGGCGGATATCGCCGCGCTGTCGGATAAAATTTCCGTCCGGTTTGATGGTGATGACGCCAGAAAACCATCCTTTGAGATCCGCCGTGTTGGCGCCGACCATGGCGTGCGTTTCGCCGGGCTGCCGATGGGGCATGAATTCACCTCCCTCGTGCTCGCCTTGCTGCAAACTGGCGGGCATCCGCCCAAGGTCGCGCCCGAGACGATCGAGCAGATCAAGGCGCTGTCGGGCGACTACCGGTTCGAGACGTATTTCTCGCAATCCTGCCAGAACTGCCCGGATGTGGTGCAGGCGTTGAACCTTCTGGCCATCCTTAACCCGCGCGTCATCCATACCGCGATCGACGGTTCGGCCTTTGCCGATGAGGTCGAGACCAAGCAGGTGATGGCGGTGCCCAGCGTGTGGCTGAATGGTGAACCCTTTGCCCAGGGGCGCATGGATCTGGAGGAGATCCTGGCCAAGCTTGATACGGGGGCGGCCGCGCGCGAGGCTGAAAAACTCTCGGCCCGCCCGGTGTTCGACATGCTGGTGGTTGGTGCCGGGCCAGCCGGGGCGGCGGCGGCCATTTATGCCGCGCGCAAGGGCATCCGCACCGGGATTCTGACCGAGCGTTTCGGTGGACAGGTGCTCGACACGCTGGGGATCGAGAATTTCATCTCCGTCATCCATACCGAGGGGCCGCAATTCGCCGCCGCGTTGGAGGCGCATACGCGCGAATATGGCGTGGATATTATGAAGGGACAGATGGCCGCATCCCTAACGCCGCCAGCACAGCCGGGCGGGCTGTTTGAGGTGGCGCTGGCCCAGGGCGGCAGCTTGCGGGCAAAATCGCTGGTGCTGGCGCCGGGTGCGCGCTGGCGGCAGATGAACGTGCCGGGCGAGGCGGAATACCGCAATAAGGGCGTGGCGTATTGCCCGCATTGCGATGGCCCGCTGTTTAAAGGCAAGCGCGTGGCCGTGATTGGCGGCGGCAATTCGGGTGTCGAGGCCGCGATCGATCTCGCCGGCATTGTCTCCCACGTCACGCTGATCGAGTTCGA
>JAKBBM010000081.1 GCA_021808545.1 Pseudomonadota bacterium
TTCGCTGCGCTGTCATTGCGGCATCTGCAAAGCGGCCGGCTGGTCCGCCAATTGCTGGAAAGCCTGAGCCGGTCCGGCCTGCCGCCCGAGCGGTTGGAGCTGGAGATCACTGAAGCCATGCTGCTCGACGATAATGACGACACGGTGTTCGCGCTAAAAGCCCTGCGCGGCATTGGCGTGCGCCTGGCACTGAATAATTTCGGCACGGGCTATGCCTCGCTCGCCGCGCTCAAGCGCCTGCCCTTCACCACACTGCGGCTGGACCGCTCGCTCATCCATAATCTGAACGAGGGCCAGGGCGGCGCCGCCATCGTGCATGCCGCCATCGAGGCCGGGCATGCGTTGGGCTGCGCCGTGCTGGCCGACGGGGTGGAGACCGAGGCGCAATTTGCCAAGTTATGCGAGATCGGCGCGGATGAGGGCCAGGGCCCCTATTTCAGCCAGCCGGTGGATGTCGCGGAAATGGCGGCCATGTTCACGCACCAGTAAAATCGCCTCTCACCGTTTGTGACAATCGGGCCGCTTTGTATTGCACGCCGGTTGCGGCATAAATCCGGCCTCATGACTCATGATTCGGCCGAACAGGCGATTCTCGACACGCTCGCCGCACGCGAGCCGCATAAATCCATCTGCCCGACCGAGGCCGCGCGTGCCCTGGCCGGCCACCCGGCCGATGAAAGCTGGCGCAAGAGCCTGGCCCCGGTCAAGCTCGCGGCCCAGCGCCTGGCCCGGGCCGGGTGCATCGAAATTTTGCGCAAGGGCAAGCCCATCGCCCCCGATACGCTGCATGGCGTGATCCGCCTGCGCCTGACACCGGAGGCCTGATCGCATGCGCCGCAAGCTCGCCATTCTGTTCGCCGCTCTGCGTGAGGGGTGGAGTCTCGCCCGCCCCTATTTTTCGTCGGATGAAAAATGGCCGGCCATCGGGCTGCTTGCGCTCATCATCGCGCTCAACCTCATCCTCACCGGGCTCAACGTCACCTTCACCTATTTCCAACGCGATCTGTACAACGCGATCCAGGCCAAGGATTTCCACAAATTCATCGCCTTGCTGCTCTGGCCAGAGCACACCAAGGGCTTTCCCTACTATATTCCGGGCTTCGTCGAATATGCGGCGATCTTCACGGTCATCGCCGTTTATTCACTCTATTTCAACCAGATGCTGCAAATCCGCTGGCGGCAATGGATGACGCATGATTTCACGGCCAAATGGCTCTCCGAGCGTGCTTATTACAATATCAGCGTCGCCAATGGCGGCACGGGAATCGACAACCCGGACCAGCGTATTTCCCAGGACCTGGCCGATTTCTGCACCAACACGCTGGGGCTGGGGCTGGATTTACTCTCCAATCTCGTCACGCTGTTCAGCTTCATCACCGTGCTTTACGTCATATCGGGGCCAATTTCGCTGCTCGGCATCACCATCCCCGGCTATATGCTGTGGCTGGCGATCATCTATTCCATCGTCGGCACGGTACTCACCCATTATATCGGCCGGCGGCTGATATTCCTGAACTTCAACCAGCAGCGGCTGGAAGCTGATTTCCGCTATCACCTGATCCGCGTACGCGATAATCCAGAAGCCATCGCCCTGTCCGCCGGCGAGCGCGAGGAGCTGGTCTCCTTGCGCGCGCGCTTTGCCCAGCTGCGCGATAATTGGTGGGCGATCATGCGCCGGACCAAGCTTCTTGGCTTCTTCACCAACAGCTTTGCAACCGTGGCTGGTAATTTTGCCATCATTGCCGCGGCCCCGCGCTATTTCTCAGGCGCCATTCCGCTGGGCGTGCTGATCCAGATTTCGAGCGTGTTTTCCCAGGTGCAGCAGCCGCTCTCCTGGATTGTCACCAACTATACCGGCCTTGTCTCGCTGCGCGCCACCGTCACCCGTCTTTATGGCTTCCGCGAGGCGGTGAGTGCCGCCCGCGCCATCTCGGCCAGCGGACCGCAGGCGCGCCAAGGCGGCACGGCGCTCTTACTCGAAGATCTCACCCTCACTCTCCCCGATGGGCGCAAGCTGCTCGACCATGAAAGCCTAACCCTGCCGCCGGGCGAGAAAATCATTATCACCGGCCCCTCGGGTGCTGGCAAATCCACCTTGTTCCGCGCCATTGCCGGCATCTGGCCCTATGGGCAGGGACAGGTGGTGCGCCCCACCGGCAGCGCGCTGTTCTTGCCGCAAAAACCCTATTTTCCGCTGGGCAGCCTGCGCCGCGGCCTGGCCTACCCGGCGGCGGCCGACAGTTTGGACGATGCCACGGCAACCCAGGCCCTCAGCGCACTGGGGTTGGAGGCACTGATCCCGCGTCTGGATGAAAGTGCGAATTGGGGCCTGCTACTCTCGGGCGGCGAGCAGCAGCGGCTGAGCCTGGCGCGCGCCCTCGTCGCGCGGCCAGATTGGCTATTTCTGGACGAGGCGACCTCGGCGCTGGATGCCGCCGCCGCCACCCATGTCCAGACCGCGCTGCGCGCGGCGCTGCCGCATACCACCATCGTTGCCATCAGCCATCATGAACAGCCCGGCGCACATGAGCGTCTGATGACTCTGGCCGAGGGCAAGCTACACCCAGCGGCGCCGTAAGATTAAAGAAACCATGCGTTGCTGCAGGCTTGATGGACGATACGTTGCGCGATCATGCCTTGTCCCGGCGCCAGACGGCCAACGGCTCAGCGGGCCGTTGCCTTATGGAAAATGGAGACATCACGCATGGTACGCGCCAAGATTAGCGCGCCCTCGAGCTTTGCCAAAACCGCTTCCGGCGCATCCGGCGCGTGGCCGTCTCGCATTGCGGCGCGCAGATACGCCAAAATGGCTTGAAAAAACCCCGCGACAGCCGCGTCAACGCCCGCGGGCAAGATGTCCCGCTCAGCCGCGAACAGACCGCAGAGACACATCTGGTCATCCTCGGTCAGGGCATCCCTGAAAAGGGCATGCACACGATCGATTGCCGCAGCGCCGGTTAACCCAGCCGGATCCCCAAGCCGCTCCAGCGCACGCTTTGTGTAACGCAGGGTGAGCGCTGCCGCGAGATCCGCCTTCGCGGCAAAATGATAGTGGATCGCGGCACTCGACACCCCCACATCCTGCGCGATCTCGCGGAAACTAAAGGCATTGTAGCCACCACGCCGTGCCCGCGCCTCGGCGGCATCGAGAATACGGTCGCGCATCTGTCTATCGGCCATCATCACTCCTTACTTATCGGAAGATAAGGCTTGACCGGATTTCGCGCCAGCCCTATCAACTTACCTACTGGTAGATAACTTTGGGGGATTGGATCATGACGGATAAAGTGAGCCTTGTGGTTGGCGGGTCGACGGGCATGGGCCGGGCGACCGCGGCACTTCTCGTGGCCGAGGGGCGGAACGTTCTTTTGGTTGGCCGCGACGTTGCAAAGCTGCAAACCGCGGTTGAGGAGCTGAACAAACAGGCGGCGGGCAAGGCTGAGTTTGTTTCGGCGGACCTGTACGACGCGGCTTCTGTCGAGCGGTTAATCGCCAAGATTGACAGCGAACCTCGCCATATCGACCAGCTGGTGAACGCGGCCGGTTACTTTTTCCCCAAGCCATTCCTGGCGCATGATCGCGCGGATTATGACCGCTACCACGACCTAAACCGTTCCATCTTTTTTGTAACGCAAGCGGTTGCGCGCAATATGGCACGCCATGGCGGCGGCGCGATTGTTAATATCGGCTCAATGTGGGCCAAGCAGGCGATCAAGGCGACGCCATCCTCGGCTTATTCGATGGCGAAAGCCGGCCTCCACGCACTAACCCAGCATCTCGCCATGGAACTGGCCGAACATAAGATCCGTGTGAATGCGGTGTCACCGGCTGTGGTGGTCACGCCGATCTACGGCGCGTTCATCGATCCGCTCAAGATCGAATCGACGCTGACCAGCAGCTTTGATGCCTTCCATCCCATTGGCCGCGTCGGCCGCCCCGAGGATGTCGCAAACCATATTGCCTTCCTGCTGTCCGACCGGGCCGGCTGGACCACAGGTGCTGTTCACGACGTTGATGGCGGCGTTATGGCGGGCCGTAATTAGGCACGCCGGCTAACTCATCCGCCCATGCGGACTGATATTTTTTTTGTTTTGGCTAGCAATTTCATGTGTTTATCTTGACGCTGCCGCATCAACCTAAACACATACTGCTCTAGCGCGAGGGAATAAGAGTGCCGTGAATCATGGCACTCTTATTCCTTTAGGCCGCGCGCATTTATCCTCAAACGGGCGGGATTTTAAGTGCGGCGCGCCAAGCCAAAGCGGCGCAGCGAGTCCGAATACAGCACCGTGCGTTCGCGACTTTCGGCCCGCATGCCGGGCGGCGGGGCAAAAGAAAGCGTGTCGGGATGCAGATCCGTATCCGGCCCGTACTCCACCACAATCCCTTCTTCCTTCAGCTTCAACAGATGCGCCAGCACATTGCGCTGCGCCGCCGCCTTTAGCCACGGATCGGTCTTCTGGTAGAGCTTGGCCGCCAGCGGAGCCACGGCCCATTCCTGCTCTTGCAAGGCCTCCAGAATCGCGCGCTCGCGCGCCCGGCGATGGAACAGCAAGGTCTCCACCAGCTTGCGCGGTTCCTCGAGCAGCGGCCCATGACCGCCCAGATAAACATCCTCATCACGCGTCAGCAGCCGCTCCAGCCCGCGATAATAGGCCAGCATGTCGCCCTCGGGCGGACTCACGATGGAAGACGACCAGGACATCACATGATCACCGCTAAAGAGCAGGCGGCGGCCATCCTGCGCCTGAAAGGCATAACATAAATGGTCCGATGCATGGCCCGGCGTGTACAAGACCGTAAAACCGCCCGTTACGTCCCCTTCATCCAGCCCCATATCGGGTGAAAACTCCGCGCGTGCACTGATTTTATAAGATAAAATTGGCGCACCCGTGGCCTGCGCCAGGGCGGGGGCGGCACCGTAATGGTCTTTATGCGTATGGGTCAGGAACAGGCGGCGAATTTTCATATCGCCGGCGGCGGTCAGAATATCACGCACATGCGCGTCATCTGGCGGGCCTGGATCGATGATCGTGAGCCCGTCTTCCCCCTCGATCAGGTAGGTGTTGGTGCCATGATAGGTCATCACACCCGGATTATCGGCGACGATCCGCCGGATTCCAGGCAAAACGGGAAGCGGGACGCCGCGTTGAGGCTCCGGTTCTGTTAGAAAGGCCATGCGGACATCTTGCCAAGCTGGCCACGGCACCTCAACCCAGTACGTAAAGCCCCCAGAGCAGGGCAGCCACCCCGGCGGCGCAGGCCACCCCCAGCGCCAATGTCGTGAATTCGTGGCGCGCCGGGGCGCGGCTCATTGCGTGATGCGGCGGATCTTTCGGCGTTTGCGCGGAAAAATCATGAAATTCGGTCTTTGTCATGTCACGCCACCTCAATGTCTCGGCGTCCGGCCGGTGCGCCGGCCCTTACTTTTCCCTTGGTCTGGGCCTGCGATTATGCGCCCGCGACAGTTAAGTTTGCAATAAAAACCGGCATTGCGCGCGGCGCGCGGCCCTGGCACCCTGCCGCGCATGAGTCACCCCCAGGACCCGGATGCCGGGCTTAGAACCTCCCTCAACCGCCATAAGCTGTTCGCCTCGGCCCTGCTGGGCGTGATGGCGGGGCTAACAATACTGGGCTATTGGCTCCCCTTAACCCCCTGGAGCGATTTTCTGCGCGATTCCGCCAAGGCCGGCTTTATTGGCGGTGTCGCGGACTGGTTCGCCGTTACCGCCCTATTCCGGCATCCGCTGGGCCTGCCAATTCCCCACACCGCCATCCTGCCCGCGCAAAAGGCGCGGCTTGGCCAGGCGCTGGGCCGGTTCGTCGCCAACCATGTATTCACCGAGGCCGACATCCGTAAGCTGCTCGGTAATTTGGACTCACCGGCCATTCTGCGGCGCTTTATGGGCGAACCCGCCGCCGCCCGGCCGCTGGCCGTGGCCCTGGCGGGCATGCTGCCCAAGCTGCTCGCCAGCATAGAAGATGGCCGCGCCCGGCGCCTGCTGGCGCGTTTTTTGCCCCGTCTGGTGGGCGGGCGCGCCGCCGGGCTGGTGGTGGCACGCGCCTTGGCCGGGCTGGTGGAAGGCGGGCGGCATCAGGAAGTTTTATCTTTTATTTTAAGTCAATTAAAAGAAACACTTCAGGCAAGGGAAGATGCCTTGCGCGAGGCGATCCGCGAACGCGTGGCGCAGCAGGGCGGCAAGCTGGTCGGCTGGGCGCTAGGGGCCACGGTAGCGCGGCGCGTGCTCTCGGCGGTCAATCAGGAGCTGGAGCGCATCGGTCCCAACAGTTCAGAAATCCGCGATGCCTTCGATGAATGGGTACGCCACGAAATTACCCGGCTGGAAACCGAACCCGCACGCGCGGCAGAGCTAGGGGCGGCGCTGAAAGGGGTGCTCGCGCATGAGACGGTACAGGCATGGGCCTGGGATGTGTGGGCGCGGCTGCGTCGGGCGCTCGAGCAAGACGCGGTCAATCCGCATGGCCGCTCGGTCGCGGTGATCGAGGACGCGCTGACCAGCCTGGGCGACATGCTGGCCAAGGATCCGGCGGCGCAAGCGCGGGTGAACGCGGCGATGGAGGCGCTGGTGCTGCGCCTGCTGCCCAGCGCTCAGGCGGAAGGGGCAAAATTCATTGGCCGGGTCGTTGGCGACTGGGACGCGGCGACCATTACCGAGAAGCTGGAACTGCGGGTCGGCCGCGACCTGCAATATATCCGTGTCAACGGTACGCTGGTTGGCTTCTTGCTGGGAGCGGCGATCAATCTGGCGCTGCTGGCATGGCACCGGATATGAAACGGGTAAAGCTGGCTTGAAGAGAGGATTTAATTTTAGATCATCTCCTCGTTTTTCAATCTAATGTTAATTTTTTCATTCCAAGACATCATCGTTCACAGGAGGTTTCCAACCCATTATCACGAAAGGCCCTTCCCCATGAGCATCACCAGTATTTCCGCCCTGCCCGGGCTTGGTGCCCTGTCTTCTGGCTTCAATCCCTATGCAGGCTCCTTGTCAGGCAGCAAAAGTGTCACCCACATGGCCAATGGCGCCACCGTCACCACGCTGCGCGGCGCCTCGGGTGATATTGTCTCGGTCACGACCGCCATTACCGCGCCTCCCGCCACCAGCCCGGTGCCGCAAACCGTCCGCTCCACGGTTGACGTCACGGCCTGAGCGCCCCCCCTGGCCAAACCGGCCCACACCAAAAACCGTCTGGCTTTCTCTTGGATCATGCGTCCGCTTGGGCTATCTGAGAGGGCATGAAATACATCATCCCTGCCCTTGCATGCATGCTCCCCACCATGGCAATGGCGGCTGCGCCCGCGCCGCTTGGCTCCAATGGCGGAAAGTTCAGCGACTGGACGGCGGCCACCTATGGCAGCGGCGCGGATAAGATCTGCTACGCCTTCACTACCGCCCAGCATTCCAACCCCAAAATCAGCGGCCGCGGCCCGGTTATGCTTACCGTTACCGAACGCCATGGCGCGCGCGACGAGGTCAGCATCGGCGCCGGCTATACCTACCCGAAAAAAGCCAGCCTTACGCTGACCATCGGCAACCAGCATTATCGTTTCTATACCCAAGGCGGCATCGCCTTCGGGCGTGACGGCAAGGCCGCCGTCGCCGCCTTTAAGGCCGGCAACACCGCCACGGCCGATTCCGTCGGTCCCAAGGGCCATAAGGTCGAGGATCAATTCTCCTTAAGCGGCTTTACCGCGGCTTATTCAGCGATCGCCAAGGCATGTCCGTAACCGATCTCAGCGCGGCAGAGCGCGAGCGCATCCTCGCCAAGGCCGCGCATTTTTCCCCGCCCGACCATATCCTGCCCGACGGGCGGCGCGACCTGGTCGGCCTCTCGCGCGAGGAGTTGGCGCGCGAGGTGGAAGCCTTCGGCGAAAAACCGTTCCGCGCCAAGCAGCTCTGGCACTGGATCTACCATCAGGGCGTGCGCGATTTCGCGGCCATGAGCAGCATCGCCCGGCCGCTGCAAGAAGCACTCGCGACCAAATTCGTCATCGGCCGGCCGGAGGTGGTGACCGACCAGCTCTCGCGCGACGAAACCCGCAAATTCCTGTTCCGCTTCCGCGACGCGCAGGCGGTGGAAACCGTCTATATCCCCGACCGGCAAGAGGACCGGGGTGCTGTATGCCTGTCCTCGCAGGTTGGCTGCACGCTCTCCTGCCGCTTCTGCCATACCGGCACGCAGCGTCTGGCGCGCAACCTCTCGGCCGCCGAAATCGTGGGCCAGTTCATGGCCGCGCGCGATGCGTATGGTGAATGGCCCAGCCCCAAGGGTGAGACACCGCGCCTGCTCTCCACCATTGTGCTGATGGGCATGGGCGAGCCGCTTTATAATTACGAGAATGTCGCCAAGGCGATGAAGATCGTCATGGATCATGAG
>JAKBBM010000082.1 GCA_021808545.1 Pseudomonadota bacterium
CCTGCCCTTGCGCTCTGGGATTGGCAACGCCGATGTCCGTGCAGGTCGGTGTAGGCAAGGGCGCTGCGGCGGGCGTGCTGATCAAATCCGCCGAGGCGCTGGAGCGCATGGAGCAGATCGACACGCTGGTCGTGGACAAAACGGGCACGCTGACCGAGGGCAAGCCGCGCGTCACACAAATTGTGCCTGCACCGGGCTTCAGCGAGGGGGAGGTGTTGAAACTGGCCGCCGGGCTGGAGCGCGGCAGCGAACATCCGTTGGCGGCGGCCATCGTTCATGAAGCTGAGACGCGCAAGCTGACGCTCTCATCGCCAAAGGAGTTTGCATCCACGACCGGCCAGGGCGTGGCAGGCCTCATTGAGGGCCGGCGTGTGCAAGCCGGCAATTCGGCATTGTTGGCTGGAATGGATTTGAGCGCACTCACGCAACAAGCCGAGGAACTCCGCGCCAGCGGGGCCACCGCCTTGTTCGTGGCGGTGGATGGGCAACCTGCTGGCGTGATTGCGATTGCCGATCCGGTCAAAACCAGCACCAAGGCGGCGCTGGAAGCGTTACGGGGGGAAGGGGTGCGCATCGTCATGCTCACCGGAGATAACCGTCGCACCGCCGAGGCGATCGCGCGCCAGCTTGGCATTACTGACGTTGAAGCCGAGGTGCTGCCGGAGCAAAAACATGCGGTCATTCAGCGCCTGCGCCGTGAAGGTCGTGTGGTGGCCATGGCGGGAGATGGGGTGAACGACGCTCCGGCTCTGGCCGCGGCGGATATCGGCATTGCCATGGGCACGGGCACCGATGTGGCAATGCAAAGCGCCGGTATAACCCTTGTGAAGGGTGATTTGGGCGGCATCGTGCGGGCCAAACGCCTGAGCCGCGCGATGATGCGCAATATCAGGCAAAATCTGGCCTTCGCCTTCATCTATAATGCAGCCGGCGTGCCCATTGCGGCCGGCGTTCTGTACCCCTGGTTTGGCATTTTGCTGAGCCCGGTTATTGGTGCGCTGGCGATGTCGCTCAGCTCCGTTTCGGTGGTCACGAATGCGCTGCGCTTACGCCGCTTGCAGCTATAGGGCTGAGCCTCTCAATGCACGATAAACTTGCCGTACATGCCTTCCTCAGCATGCTGTGGGGCGGGACAGACATACCAATACTCATCTGATGCGCTGGCGATGAAGCTTTCGCCCAATGCCGCATATTGCGCTGTTTTTGCATCATCGCCGCTACGCCACGGCAGTTCCGGCATGGGCGGCACTTGAGGCGGACCAAGATACATCATGGACATGTACGGATAGGGCGGCGGTGTCGTGGTGATAACCGCCGTGTGCTCCATGTTGTTGCCGTAATCCATGTTGAGCAGATTGAACTGCACGTTGGCACCATGCGGCACGATGATCGTGGGATTGGTAAGGCCATGCAGCTCGAACGTCTGGTCCTGATACCCTGGCTGCACGGCAACGAGGTTGATAACCACGTCACTGCCGGTGAAAGTAACACTATTGGCCTTGGCGTCCGCCACACCATGCGTGTCGCCGTATTGGATATAGCTCTGTGCTTCGGCGTAGCTGAGAATTTTGCCGCCCCAACCGGCGGACACGGGGTAATTGCCCATGGCTCCGCCCATCATGCCGCCCCCATCATTCCGGGCCCCATGCCAAATCCGGGTCCCCAGCCCGGTCCAGGTTGCGCAAAGGCAGCCCCCGCAAACAGCGTGGCAGCGATGACGGCGGAGAGCATGACAGCGGGGTGATGGCGCTTGAACATGCAGAGCACCACAGCATGACGTTCCTCCTCGTTTGGCATTGACCCGCGTCAAATCTGCGGCGCCGAGCCGCGCGGGCTTATGAAGATCAGGCCTTTGCGGTGACGGCAATATCAGCGATCACGGACTTCAACTGGTCCCGCACTTTTTGCGCGACATCGCCAAGCGCGGGGTTATCGATCGCTTGCATCGAGGCTACGGGGTCGACCGCCGATACCTCAACCATACCGTTGCCGTGGTCCTGTACGATAACATTACAGGGCAGCATCGTGCCGATCTTATCCTCGGCTTGCAGCGCCTTGTAGGCCATTTGCGGATTGCAGGCGCCGAGAATGCGATAAGGCCGGAAATCGACGCCCAGTTTTTCCTTCAAAGTCCCCTGCACGTCGATGGCTGTGAGCACGCCGAAGCCATGTTGCTTCAAAACAGCTTTGGTTTGTTCCACGGCCTCTTCAAAGGGCAACCGTATGGTGGCCGAAAAATGGTAAGTCATGGGCGTTTCTCCGTTCTGTATCAGATGATGCCGTTCAGAGGCTGTTTTAGGATTCCGCGGTTGATCCCGGTCATGTCGGGCAAGGAAAGCGCAATGCTCATGCGATTCCCAGCCATTTGAAAAGAGGGGTTTTCACTGCATCGAACAGAATGGCGAACAGCGCCGCTGCCCCGGCGATTTCCGAGAGAAGCAGGGCGTTTAGCGGCGGTGTCAGCCAGCCGGTCAGCGCCACAAGGGCGCCAATGCCAATATCCAGCGCACTGGATGCCAGCACCCAGCCGCCCGGCATGGATGACCACATCCGCCGGCGTTCGCGCACTGTGTAGACAGTGATTTGGGCATCGATCACCATGGTGAAGAAGGCAAGCGTGCGAAGCGGTCCGATCTCCAGCTTCAGCTCAAAATGCCCGAAGGCCAGCACGCCGATGAGGAATACTAGCTTGACCAGGCCGAGCAGCACCGCCGCCGCGCTGACCGGGCCGATCCGCCAGAGTTCTGGACGCGCGGATGGATGGGCGCGGTCGGTCGTGAGCGACATGGTCAGAAAATCGTTCACCACAAGCAGTAGCACCATCAACATGGGCGTCAGCACGGCGTGGCCGGTCATCAGCAGGCCGGCGGCAAGGAACAACACAAGCTCAATTTTTCGCAGCAGTGCGTTCATCGTATAGGTCAGGATGCGCTGAAACGTAGCCCGGCCTTCCTTGATCGCGGTCACGATCCCGCTGAGGCCCGGCTCGGTCAGCACCAGCCCCGCCGCTGTTTTCGCCACATCCGTGGCCGAGGACACAGCGATGCCAATTTGCGCCTGCCGCAGGGCGGGGGCATCGTTCGCGCCGTCACCGCACATGCCAACCGTATGGCCGCCTTTTTGGAAGGCTTTGACGAGGCGGTATTTGTCCTCGGGGAATACCCCGGCGAACACCGCGTAATCGCCCGGCGCCACTTGGGCGGGAATGCCACCCGCCGGGCAAACGGCGCCGCCAATGCCAACGGCATGCGCGATGGGCCCTGCAGTGGACGCGGCATCACCCGTTACCATCACCGTGGCAACACCGAGATGGGCCAGCTCGGCGATCAACTGTGCGGCATCCTCGCGCGGGCTGTCGCTCAACGCCACCAGCCCCGCGAGGCGCAGGGCGTTGGCCGGCCCGCAGGCAACGGCCAGCACACGATTGCCCTGGGCCGCAAGCTCATCGGCCAGGGCTGCCGCCTTTGGAAGCGGCACCGCCATGGCTGCTATCGCCGCATAGGCGCCTTTCAGCACAACCCAGTCAGCACCTTCGCGCCATATCAACGCTTCAGAGGCTTTCCGTGCAGGGTCAAAGGGGACGAAGCGGCGTACAGGCGGCAACACCGCTCCGCTTCCGGCGGCTTCCTGCCGAATCGCTGAATCCACGGCATCCTTACCAGCTTCGCTGCTGGCCGCGGCGGCCAGGGCCAGGATATCGGCCGGGCTGAAATCGTCGAAGGCGCGCACGGCGCTGACGCGGAGCTGGTTCTGGGTCAAGGTGCCGGTCTTGTCGGCGCAGAGCACGTCCATGGCCGCGGCCTCATGCACAGCGGAGAGGCGCGTGGGCAGTACGCCGCGCCGGACCAGGCGCTGCGCCCCGAGCGCGGTGGCAAGGGTGAAGGTGGCGGGCAGCGCGACCGGCACAGAGGCCAGAATGACGGTCAGGGTCAAAGAGATGAGGTGGGTTACCGGCATCTCGTGCGCGCGCGCATAGCCGATCATCAGCAGCAGCGCGAAGCCATTGAACACGGCAAGGTTCCGCACCACGCGCAGAATCGCGGATTGTTCCGCGCTGGGTCCATGGGCAATGCGCACCAATTCGGCGGCGCGGCCAGAATAAGTGCGCGCGCCAGTTGCCACCACGAGCGCCTCCGCTTCACCCCGGCGGACCATGGCGCCCGCATAGCTTGCCGCACCGGCGCTGGCTTCAACGGGCAACGATTCGCCGGTGATCATCGACTGATCGAGCAACACATTGCCTCCGGCGAGCCGCACATCCGCGGGTACTATGGCGCCAAGGGCTAATTTTACCAGATCGCCCGGCACGACCTCACGCGCCGGAAGCACGAGCCAGACGCCATCACGGCGGACCGAGGCCGTGAGCGCCAGGCGCGATTTGAGCGCGGCCAGCGCGGTATCGGCCCGTGCCTCCTGCACATAGGAGAGTGCCGCGTTGAACAGGAGGAGTCCGGCGATGACGGCGGCTTCGAGATAGGCGCCGGTAAGAGCCTGGAGCAGGACCGCCGCCTCCAGCATCCATGGCACCGGCGCCCAGAAATGGCCCAGCAACGCCACCAGCGGGTTACGCCTGGGTTCGGCAACTTCATTCGGGCCATGTTCCGCCAGCAGCCGGCGCGCCTCGGCGCTGGACAAGCCCTGCGAGAGGTTCGTGGGGGGAATAGAAGCATTTTTCAGCATCACAAGCCCGTTATGCTCCCAAATTACAGCCCTTGCCCAGCCTGCCGCCTTGGCACAAGCTTGGCGCATGCGTGTGCTGCTGATCGAAGATGACGCCTTAATCGGTAACGGCCTGGTCGCCGCGCTGAAATCCGCCGGTATGACGGTGGATTGGGTTCGTGACGGCCTCACCGCCCAGGAGGCGCTGCGCGGCACTGCCTATGCCATCGCGCTGCTGGATCTTGGCCTGCCCGGCATGGATGGCTTGGCCGTGCTGAAAGCGGCGCGGCGGCAGGGGGTGGAGACGCCGGTACTCGTGGTCACCGCCCGCGATGCGCTTGAGGACCGGGTTGCCGGGCTGGACCTCGGCGCCGATGATTACCTGGTGAAGCCGTTCGAGGTGCCCGAACTGCTGGCGCGCATGCGCGCACTGATGCGCCGCCGCGCCGGCAGGGCGACGTCGCGATTGGAAACAAGAGAGGCGGCTCTTGATACCGGCACGCATGAATTTTCCCATGGCGGACGTACGGAGCTTCTGCCCGCGCGGGAATACGCGCTGATGCAGGCGCTGATGGAGCGGCCTGGGCATATCCTCTCTCGCGCGCAGATCGAAGAGCGCCTCTATGGCTGGGGCGAAGAGGTGGAGAGTAACGCGGTGGAGGTGCTGATCCATTCCGTCCGCCGCAAATTCGGCAAGGGAGCCATTCTCAACATCCGCGGCGCCGGGTGGATGGTGCCAAAATGAGCCGCCGTCCTTCCTTGCGCCGGACGACTTTGGTCTGGGTCACCCTGCTTCTCGCGGCGGCCGGGCTGATCGCCGCCAGTATGGCGTATCTATACAGCAAGAGCGAGACGGCCGATTTTCTCGATGGGCAATTGCGCCAGATCGCCCTGAATGCCGGACCCGGTCCGGCCGCAGCCAACGTGCCTGCGGCACCCGATCAAGATCCCGAGGATCGCTTTGCCGTGACCATCTGGAATGCGGAAGGGCAGATCGTGCATCAGTCCCTTCCCAGCGTGGCCATTCCAATTCCGCAGGTATCCGGATTTTACAACGCTCAGGTCAACGGCGAGGCTTGGCGGATTTATACGCTGCGCGGTCCGGACCAGACGGTCGAGGTGGCGCAGCGCGCGACCGTGCGGGATGAAATCGCCAGTAATGCCGCCATCGGCGCGGCTTTGCCGGTGCTGCTACTTATCCCATTCTCCTGGCTGGTGGTGGGGCTGGCTTTGCACCGCACCTTGCGGCGGCTCGATATCCTGGCCGCCGAACTTGCCACCCGCAGCATCATGGCCACGGAACCTTTGCCGGTTCATGAAATACCCACGGAGCTGACATCGCTGGTAACCGCCATGAATGGTCTGATTTTGAGACTGCACGATGCGCTTACGGCGCAGAAGCGGTTCCTTGCCGACGCCGCTCACACGCTGCGCACGCCAATCGCCGCGATGCAAATCGAGATCGGCAACCTCACCACCGAGGTGCCGCCGGCACGCCCGCGGCTGGACGCGCTGGCGGCGGGCGCACGCCGGGCGGCACAGCTGGTGGATCAGCTCCTGCGTCTCGCCCGGCTCGACGAACCGCAACCTCCGTCCCGTATCCAGTTCGATGTTGCCGCATTGTTGCTTGATTGCGTGGCGGATCAAGCCGCGTTTGCCGCGCGCAAAGGCATTGATTTGGGCGCGGAGATAACCCCGCCGGCCATGATCAACGGCGCTGAGAATGAAGTGCGCACATTATTCACCAACCTGATCGAGAATGCGCTCACCTACACGCAAGCGGGCGGTAAAGTCGATGTTTCCCTCTGGCGGACCAAAGACGGATTTTGCGCCGAAGTACTGGATACCGGTCCTGGCCTTCCCGCAGGTGCCGAAGCGCATATTTTTGAACGCTTCTTTCGCGCCGCCCCAGAGGAGGCGGAAGGGACTGGTTTGGGCCTGGCCATTGCGCGCCGCATTGCCGATCGCCAAGGCTTTCGTCTTGCGGTCATCAACCGCACGGATGGCATGAGCGGTGTCATGGCGCGTGTGACCATGCCGGGGGCGCTAAGTTTCACCTAAGTCTTCTCCGGCAAAAGAGCGTCAAGGCGACCGGTGAGACCGGCGCCGCGATTGAACGATCTATGGAGAATGACGATGAAGTTTTCGTATCCTGCCCGCACACTTAGTGCTCTTGCGATCATGGCCGGATTTGCGGCCCCAGCGCTCGCCTATACCGGCCAGGATCTGGCTGGGGGCGCCAAAATCAGCATCGATGCGGCGCGGGCAACTGCCCTGAAGGCACAGCCTGGAACCATTGCCGATGAAGAGCTGGAGAAGGAATCTGGCGGCAGCGGTCTGCGTTATTCGTTCGACATCAAAACCGGCGCCGCAACGCATGAGGTCGGCATCGATGCCGTGACCGGCGCTGTGCTTGAGAATAGTGTCGAAGGCCCAAACGCCGACTAATCAAAGTTGTTGGCCAACCAGCCTGCCCCGATACGCATCGGGGCAGGCTGTCTCATGCATGAAAGAAGGGGCGTCATGACCAACACCTTGAAACAGGGACTCAGCAAGGTTCCGGAAATTGTACTCGGTTTCTGGATCATTAAGATCCTCGCCACCACACTCGGTGAAACAGGTGGCGACGCGGTGACGATGTCAATGCACCTTGGATATGCCGCCGGCACAGTTATTTTCGCGGTAATTTTCGTTGTGGCGGTCATCGGACAGATGCGCGCCGTGCGTTTCAATCCGCTTCTATACTGGCTGACGATCGTGGCCACCACCACGCTTGGCACGACCATGGCTGATTTCGCGGACCGTTCGCTCGGCATCGGCTACGCCGGTGGTGCCACGATCCTGGGCCTGCTTCTGGCTGCCTCACTGGCCGTGTGGCGCTGGACTGAGGGCAGCGTCTCGGTGGATCGCGTGGCGACGCCCCGCACTGAAACCTTCTACTGGATTACGATCCTGTTCTCTCAAACTCTGGGAACGGCGCTGGGCGATTGGATGGCGGACAGCAACGGTCTTGGTTTTGGTGGCGGCGCCGTGGTGTTCGGCACGGCGATCATCCTGATTGCGGTGGCGTATTACTTCACCCGCATCTCACACGTCGTGCTGTTCTGGGCGGCGTTCATCCTCAGCCGTCCGCTAGGCGCCACTGTTGGCGACCTGCTTGACAAGCCCCTGGCCCAAGGCGGATTTGAATTGAGTCGCACGGGAGCCTCCGTGGTGCTCATCGGCGCGATGCTCGTGCTGATTGCCGCTCTGCCGCAACGTGCTGGGCCGCACCCAGCACAACAACGGATCAGTTGAGTATTTTGGACCGTCCAAGCAAAACCTCGCCATTCCATTCCGGTTTTGCGGTAGCATGATTTTCCAACTCTATTCCCGGCAAGGCAGCTCGGAGGGTTTGTAACGCGCCGTTCACGTCATTCCGCTCATCGACAAGGCTGACGAACGGCTTGAGATGCTCCACTTTCTCCGTAACCACGGTGCCGATCCAGAGCGGTTGCGCATTCCCGGCATTGGTCAGCACCGTGCCAGAAGGCCAAACTCTTAAAATCACCCGCTGGCCGCGCGGCACGTCGCCGCCCGTTTTAATCATCACCAATGCCTCTGACCGGCCATTATCGAGATGCGGCAACACGGGCAGTGCGTCTGCCTTCGCGTTGGGCAATAACCATTCCGCAGATGACGACAAATCCCACGGTACAGGCACTA
>JAKBBM010000083.1 GCA_021808545.1 Pseudomonadota bacterium
CGGCGCGCGGGAGCGTTGCGCCTCGCTGACCATGGTGACGATCTGCGCCAGCATGGTCTCGGCCCCGATTTTCTCGGCTTGCATCACCAGGGCGCCGGTGCCGTTCATTGTGCCGCCGATGAGGGCCGCGCCAACGGTTTTGGCGACGGGCATTGCCTCGCCTGTCACCATTGACTCATCGAGTTGGCTGCTGCCCTCCAGCACCACGCCATCCACCGGCACCGCCTCGCCGGGGCGTATGCGCAGGCGGTCACCCTTTGCCACCTGATCGACCTGGATTTCGTCCTCACCGCCATCTTCCCGCAAACGCCGGGTGGTCTTGGGTGCCAGCCGGAGCAGAGCGCGGATGGCGCCACCCGTGTGCTCCCGGGCGCGCAATTCCAGCACCTGGCCCAGCAGAACCAGAACGGTGATCGTGGCAGCGGCTTCGAAATAAGTGGCCACTGTTCCATCGGCGGCACGAAAACCCCCCGGGAAGATACCCGGCAGCATGGCCGCTAGCACGCTGTAAAGATAGGCGGCGCCTGTACCCATGGCGATGAGCGTGAACATGTTCAGGCTGCGCCGTAAAACCGAATACCAGCCGCGCACGAAGAACACGGAACCTGCCCACAGTACGACGGGGGTGGCCAGGACGAGCTGGATGAAAGCCGATATTTTATGAGGTAACGCGTGGGCCATTGCAGGGCCAAGGCCGGGAATGAGGTCCCCCATTGCCAGCACCACAACAGGCACGGTCAGCGCCGCAGCCACCGAGAAACGCTGCTTCATGTTGAGCAATTCATGGCCTTCACCGGCCTCGGCCGTCGGGGCCACGGGTTCCAGTGCCATGCCGCAGATCGGGCAGGCCCCGGGATGGTCTTGCCGGATTTGCGGGTGCATCGGGCAGGTATAGATGGTGCCGCCGGGCGCTGGGGGCGGCTCCACGGCTGGCGCCATGTAGCGCGCCGGATCCGCCACGAATTTCTCGCGGCAGCCATTCGAGCAGAAATGGAAAACCCGCCTCTGGTGCGTGACCTGATGCTTGGATGAGGCGGGATCAACGGTCATGCCGCAGACCGGATCCTTCTCCACGCCCAGGGCAGGCGCGGCCGGGTAATGGGCATGATGCTGATGTTCAGACATGAGACTGGCTCCATTACTGGCCGGGCAAGCCCTTGAATGGTTTGCCCGCGGGCTTATCTCCATGGCAATATACCCTGCATGGGTATTGTATCAAGGGCCTGGCACCATGCATGACACGACACGGCGGAAAGTAACCCAGCGGTTGAAGCGGGTCGAAGGCCAGGTTGGCGGCGTGCTGCGCATGGTCGAGGATAATCGCTATTGCATCGATCTTTTGACGCAGATCAGTGCAATGCGGGCCGCTTTGCATAAGGTTGAGGAAGAGATTCTACGTGATCACCTCAACCATTGTGTCGCCGATGCTTTTGCTTCCGGCAATGCCATGGATCAACGCCATAAGGTGGAAGAGCTGGTGCAAACCTTGGGCCGGATGACGAGATGATGCCACACGCATGGGTGCGACATGTGCGTAAGCGGCTGTTGCGCGGCATGCCCGGGCTCTCGCTTGTGCTTATGCTCGCGCTAGCGCTGCCGTTCGGATTTTCGCCCGGATCGGTAACGGCGCCCTGTGCCGCCATGCCCCACGCACAAAGCAGGGCGATGATCGCCGAAATGACGCCCGCGCATATCTTGCCGTCATCTCCCTGCCCCTGCTGCCCGGACCAGGGCGCAAATTGCACATTCGCTACAGCCATGGCAGGGGTCTTTCCCCGGGCTTCGGCGGACCCGGCCATTGTGCCGGCGCCCAGTGCTATCTATCCGTTACCCGTCGCATCCATCCTGCCCGGCCGTACAATCAGCCCCACCGCGCCGCCGCCGCGCAGCATCGCTTAACCTTTGGCGGGATCATCCGCCATGTATTCCAGACTTTGCTCTCTGAACAATATCAAACCATTCTGAAGGTTATCAACGATGACAAGAATTTTTTCACGCCGCCAGATTTTGGCTGCGGGCGCGACCACGGGCGCGCTGGCCTGGCTACCCTCTACCCCGGCCCTCGCGGCGCCAACGCGCCGTCTGCGTGCCACCAAACGCATGATCGAGGTGAACGGCAAAGCCGCTTCCATGTTCGCCATTGAAGGCGATAACGGTCTCGATGGTGCGCGGCTGGCACCGGGCGAGCGCTTTGCGCTGACGCTGGAAAACACCTGCGGCGCGCCGACGATCATCCATTGGCATGGCCAAACACCACCTGTCGCGCAAGATGGCGTGACCGCCACCGGCTACGAGCAACCCATCGCCAATGGCGCTTCGGCGGATTATGACTATGCGCCCCGCCCCGGCACGCATTGGATGCATTCGCATCTGGGCCTGCAAGAACAGCAGCTCATGGCCGCGCCATTGATTGTGCACACCGCGGAAGATATGCGCGCCGACACCCAGGAGGTGATATTGCTGCTGCATGATTTCACCTTCCGCGATCCGATGGAGATTCTCTCCAGCCTCACCGCGGCCAGCACGCCAGGCGGTATGGGCATGATGGGCGGGATGGCCATGGGCAACGGCCCGGATCTCAACGATGTCGATTTCGACGCCTATCTCGCCAATGGCCGCACGCTCGACGATCCGCAGATCGTGCGCGTGGAACGAGGTGGGCGTGTGCGCCTGCGGCTCATCAATGGCGCCACGGCAACCGCCTTCTGGATTGATACCGGCCACGTTGCCACACAGCTGATCGCGGTGGATGGCGATGCGGTGCAACCGCTTGAAATCTCCGCTCCCATGCCAGTCGCACAGGGCCAGCGGCTGGACCTGCTGCTCACCCTGCCCGCCGGTGATGGCGCCTATCCCATCCTCGCGCAGCGTGAAGGCGATGTTGCCCGCACGGGCATCATCCTCGCCACACCCGCGGCACAAATCCTGAAACTCAGCCCACAGGCGGACGTGCCAGCGGGGCCGTGCGGCATCTCGCTGGAAGCTTATTTACGCGCGCAGGCGCCGCTCACCAGCCGGCCAATCGATCGTGTGCATCGGGTGGTTCTTGCCGGCAGCATGACTGCGTATGATTGGACGATCAATGGAAGGACGTGGAAAGACCATGATCCCTTGCTGGTGAAGCAAGGCGAGCGCGTGGCGTTTGACATCTTCAACCACAGCATGATGGCGCATCCGATGCATCTGCACGGGCATCATTTTCAGGTTCTCGCCATCGATGACCACCCACTCGCGGGCGCCATGCGCGATACCGTATTGGTGCCGCCGATGACCCTGATGCGCATCGCCTTCGATGCCGACAACCCCGGGCGCTGGCTGTTCCATTGCCATAATCTCTACCACATGGCCTCCGGCATGATGACGGAGGTGCGCTATGTCTGAAGCCAAGCTTGCAAACTCTTCATTAAAGACAAGGAGCGATCTCATGAAAACGACTCTTCGTACCATTGCGGCGGCGGCTTTGGCGCTGGCCGCAACCACGCCGGCAGCACTGGCGGATTCATCGGCGGCCCCAACGGCTGTTACCGGCCCAGGCTGGACTGGTTACGGCCCGGGGCCGTGGATGATGGGCGGCTGGGGCAGCGGCCCCATGATGGGATATGGTGGAGGCGGTTGGATCATGATGATTTTTGGCGCGGTTATCGTTGTCGCTCTTCTGGTATTCATCTTCCGTGCATCCGCATGGACGGCGCATCCGCCGCAACAACCAATGCCGCATAACCGGGCGAACTCGGCGGGGCTGCATGCGCTCGATGAACGCTATGCGCGCGGCGAGATCAACCGCGAGGAATATCTGCAAAAGAAACGTGATATCCTCGAAGGATAGGCTCCTCGGAAAGGCTGCCGCCTGAAATGGTGGCAGCCTTTCCATAAACACCTCTCCCGCAGGTGGGATCAAGGTTTAGCCATCGCCCACGGATGGCACGGGGATGGCAGTTTATCCGGTGTGACGATCAAAACACGGCCCGGCAGGATTTCGTCCAAGCTTCTCCGTTAAATCAAAAAATTTTTGGCGCAGCTTTTTCCAAAAAGCTGCGTTCTACTTATCAAGACTTTTAGATCTTTCGACGCGCGTTGATGCTCCCAAAAAAGTTCCTGCCAATTTTCATAACAATCCCCGCCCGGCATCGCCGGGCGGGGGGGTATTCGCGGTTTTTACTCGCCGTTTTGCTTACGGCTGCGGGACCAAATAAGGGTGTAGCCCTCGCCGCCTTCATCACCGAACAGGTTGGCGTAGATTGGCGCGCTGAAGCTTGGATCATCCAGCTTGACCGAGATGTAATCGCGCCCTTCGGCGGAACGTTTGGACCAGCCAGCACCTAGATCCGCTCTCGAAACGTATATGCGATGGCTGGGTGCATTGTCGTTGCTGCGGTTAGTTTCTGGCACGATGCGCACATTCTTCGTCTGCACGCTCAGGGTCACGATTTCACCGTGGAATTCATTGCCGACTTTCTTAAAGGTTCCGATGGTAGCCACGTCAATTCTCCTTGCTGTTTCGAGTCCGCGACCATCGCAGCCTCGATGGCGATCAATTGACCGGGGGCGCGATCGGCCTGCACCGCCCTCGGCCGTAGCGTCAGCGGAGGATGGCGGCTTCTGGCTTTTTTGGAGCGCAGCGTCCGCGAGGAGGCAGCATCGCTGCCGGGGAAAAAAGCCGGAAGCCGCCATTGCAGGAAGGCGATCGTCCTTCGGTCAGATCAGCCACGGAGAGGCCGCGTGGCGCGGCTTGGGGCAGGCATTCAGGAGATATCTGGCGACACTCGGGGCATTCATCAAAGTGGCATCACCCATGGTACGGGAACGTGACCAGCCTTGCAGACGTCGCCGCGTCAGCATGCCACGTATAACCGGTTGCGCTAACGCCCCCTGCCCTCACATCGATAAACAAGCGGATTGGACAGCATGTGGTTAAGCACTTCGCCGTTGAGAGATCATTCTGGTTAGGTGACGAATCGAGAGGCGCACCTGACCCCGCCATTCGCGACTATGCTGCGCGAGGGTAACGCCTTTCATGTCCGGTTCCGCCCGCAAAACGGGACACCCGCCGCGATGAACTCCGCCGGTGATACCGGGCGGGGCTTTGGCGGGGGCGTGTTCGACGAAATAGGCCGCCCGGGCGGGGCAGCCTTATTCCGTCGTTAGGGATACGGCATGCGCTGGCTGAATTTTGGGAGCTATGCGCCCCCACCGCCGAACGTCCACACCGGAATGCCGAGTTTCTTGGCTTTGTCGGCCAAGTTCTCCTGAATGCCGGTGCCGGGAAACACCATGACGCCGATTGGCAATGCCTCCAGCATGGCGTCATTGCGCCGGAACGGGGCGGCCTTGGCGTGCCGGGTCCAGTCGGGCCGATAAGCGATCTGCGTGACCTTGCGCGCATCCGCCCAGGCGGCGGCGATGCGCTCAGCACCCTTCGGGCTACCACCATGCAGCAGCACCATGTCCGGGTGCTTGACGTGCACTTTGTCGAGCTTGTCCCAGATCAGCATGTGGTCATTGAACTCCATCCCGCCGGTGAAGGCGATTTTCGGGCCGGAGGGCAGCAGCGGCTCGGTCTCGGCCCTGCGCTTGGCGGCGATGAAGTCACGGCTGTCGATGAGTGCGGCGGTCAGTGCGCGATGATTAACCATCGAGCCGGAGCGCGGGCGCCAGGCTGAACGTGTTTGGCGCTCGAAGCGCTCGGCGGCCTGGTCGCGGAAGAATTCCAGGCAGTCGCGCCGTTCCAGAAGTGTCTGCCCCTCGGCCGTCAGGCGTTCCAGATCGACCGAGCGTATCTCGGAGCCATCCTGCTCCTTCTGGCTGCGTTTTTGCGCCTGCTCATTATCGTCCAGCGCCCGTTCGATCCGGCCGACGGCGCGGTGGAACAGATTGACCGTCGCCCAGAGCAGTTCCTCGAGATCAGGCTCCAGCCGCGTGTCCGTCAGGGTAGCGGCGAAGGCATCAAAGATGTCCGCCACGGCGCCTGCGATCAGCGGTGCTTCGGGCAATGGCCTTGGGTCGGGCTCGTCCTGGCCAGGATGGTAGCCATAGAGCTGGAGCTCATTGAGAATATGCGCGGTGGGTGAAGCGGCGTGCGGTGGCTCATAACCGGTATCGTCGTGTTCGCGGGTCATGGGATGCTCCTGTTTGCCGGAAGCCCGCGCCCATCGCGGCCTTCCATGGCGATCCCAGCCGTGGGCGGTGGCGGCCCGCACGCATCGCGCCGGAGCGCAGCGAAGGATGGCGGCGGGGCCGCTATTTTGCTTCGCGATGCAAAGCCCCGGGCATCGCATCGCATGATCAGTGTTATTGATCATTCCCCGGGGCGGCGGAAAATAGCGGTCCCGCCGCCATTGCGGGCCGCCGCCGCCCACGGCACAGAGCGCCCTCTCGGAAGGCCGCCGGCGCGACCGCCCGGCAAATTGGGGGAATACACTACCCGGCGGGCGCGATGATCCCGGCGTTGGCGGGCCGTCACTCGCCAATCTGCTGCGTAAAATCTCAGCCGCACGCCATGAAGCGGTGTGCATCTTCCGGCGCCAGTTCCACCCGCAAGTTTGCCCGCAATTCAGCGAGGCCAAGTTCGCGGAGATCATCATTGAAATCGCCCAGGTGGGGCGAGAGCGGGATCGCCTCGATCCCGGCGGCAATTGCGCGTCCTGTCAAACTGGCCACGGCGCGGTCACCGGCCACATCGGCGTCACGGGCAATATAAAGCCGCCGCATCCCGGCGGGGAGCAGGAGGGCTGCCAGATGCCCGGCCGAGAGTGCGGCGGCCATCGGCATGGCGGGAACTACGCTGCGCAGCGACAGCATGGTCTCGATGCCCTCGCCCGCCACGAGCAAGGCATGCTCCGGTCCGTTTTCCAACCCTACCGTGCTGCCAAATCGCACGGCATGGCCAAGCAGCAGCCCCAGCGCCCGGCGTGGGGTTGCCAGTGGTGCCTTACCCAGCCGCATGGGATCGAGCGGATCAAACCCGCCAGGATCAAGACAGGTGCGCTGGATACCGGTGATCCGGCCATCAAGGTCGGTTACCGCCGCAATCAAAGCGGGCCAGGGTTCTGGCGATGCATCTGGGGTCGCGCGATAGAAACAGCGCGGATGGAAACGTAACGCGCCAATGCCAGTAAGTGCCGCTGCCGTGATGCCTCGCCTGTTCAAATAGCTTTCAGCAAGGGTGCCCGAGAGGGGCTGCGCCATGCCGAACAACCGCCGTGCGGCGCGCTGGGCCTGGGCGGCGTCAGGAGCTGCATCACCGCCATCATCCGCCTGCGCCTTGGGGACGGAACAGGCGCCCGGCAAACTCGGCAGATGGCCTTGAGGGTGAAGGAGATGGCTGCGGTGTTTGTCACCTGCAGTATGGTCGCCCCCCGCCAGCCCCAGAAACCACCGCGCCTCCTCGGCCACATCCCGGAACTCGAGCAAGCCGTAGCGCTCGCGGATCAAGTCCAGCAAATCGCCATGCGTGCCCTCGGCGGCATCCTTCCAGCGCCCCGCCGCACCCTTGCCCGTGCCGCCGCCACTGAGCCGCACAAACAAAGACCGCCCCGGCGTGTTATGAACATCTCCCACCAGCCAATAGCGCCCCTCACGCCGCCCGGCGGGCAGATAATGCCGGCACACCGCCTCGGCCTGCCGGGCCAGCATCTGCGCCAACTCCGCCGCCGTAATGGAAAAATCCTGCTTGGGCATCGTTGCCCCTCCATCGCTACAGATTGCCACTCAATCCGGCGCCGCCCTCGGAATTGGGCCGAACAGCGCAGCCTATCGCTCCGCCCTGCCCACTCGCTATCTTCCGAATCGGAAGTGCGCCTGACCACCGCCCCTCAAAAACCTTCCACGCGACTGGGCTTCATGCTATAAGTGACCATCTAACTGGTCAGGAGCATCCCATGAACAGCGTTAATCTCGCCGACGCCAAGGCGCATCTAAGCGAGCTCGTCGAACGGGCCGCCGCCGGAGAGGCTGTGGGAATCACCCGCCGGGGCAAGCCGGTGGCGCAACTCGTCCCGGCTGATATCCCGCGCAAGCCGGTCAATCTCGGGGCTTTACAGGCCACAACCGCTAATATGCCCACCCAGGCTGAGCCCGCCCGTGAGGCCATCCGTAAAATGCGCGACGAGGCGCGCTATTGAGCCTGTATCTCGACACGTC
>JAKBBM010000084.1 GCA_021808545.1 Pseudomonadota bacterium
GGCGACAGGGCTGGGTGAAGTGAATTCGGCCGTGAACCAGATGGACCAGGTGACCCAGCAAAACGCGGCCATGGTCGAGGAGACAACCGCCGCCAGCCACGCCCTGGCGGCCGAAGCCGATGAGCTGGCGCGTCTCGTTGGGCGGTTCCATACTGGCGCGACGGATACGCCCGCCCCAGCCCCCATGCGCGCGCCCGCGCGGACGAAAGCCGCGCCCCGTCAGCTGCCCCGGCCACAGGCGCGGACGGCGGCCAAATCCACGCCGGCGGCGCCTGTCGGCAAGTTTGTCAGCGTTCCGCATAACGCGGCATCCACAACAAAAGAAGATGATTGGGACGAATTCTGACCCATCATAATTAGGAAATCTTTATTCATTATCATGGAAAGTTTTGACTCATGACAGACGGGCTCGAATTGCCGCCGGTACTCGACCTGATCGCGGCGCCAGGATTGTTGGAAGCGTTCGTGGGACGGCGTGGACATGAGCTGGCCGTTAACGCGGCGGCCGTGCAGCGACTGGGGGCACAATGCCTTCAGGTTCTGCTGGCGGCGCGCGCGGCCTGGGCGGCTGACGGGCAAACCCTACGGATTGAGAATATTCCTGATGATTTTTCAATGACGCTGGAATTGATGGGCGTAACCTCCGCCGATTTGGCGCACAACGCTTTTACTGATGGCAAGGAGCTGGCTGCATGAGTACCACGGTACTGACCGTCGATGATTCACGCGCGATGCGGGATATGTTGCGCCACTCGCTGATTGCCGCTGGCTTTCGCGTTTTGCAGGCCGAAGATGGCGTGCATGGCCTCGAGGTTCTGGAAACGGAAACGCCCGACGTGATCGTAACCGACATTAACATGCCCCGGATGGACGGGTTTGGCTTTATCGAAGCCGTCCGGCGCGACGAGACACGGCGTGCCATGCCGGTTCTGGTCCTCACCACCGAGGTGGATGTGGAGAAAAAGAACCGTGCCCGCGCCGCCGGCGCAACGGGATGGATCGTTAAACCGTTTGACCCGGTGAAGCTGGTTGACGCCATCCGCCGCGTCGCGGCCTAGACAACAGGAGAGGCCCATGGAAGACCCGATGGCGGCAATCCGGGAAACATTTTTCCAGGAATGCGAGGAGCAACTCGCTGAACTCGAGGCCGGGCTGATTGCCATGGAGAACGGCACCGCCGAGGTGGAAACGGTGAATGCCGTGTTCCGCGCGGTGCATTCCATGAAGGGTGGCGCCGGTATTTTCTCGCTCGACGCGCTGGTGCGCTTTGCGCATGTATTCGAAACCGCGCTGGACAAGGTTCGCTCTGGCGATTTGGCCGCCACGCCGCCGGTTCTGGCGGTGTTCCTGCGCGCGGCCGATGTGCTGGCCGATCTCGTGCGCGCGGCCCGCGAGGGGGGCAGCGTGGATGAAACACGCACTGCTGCCTTGGTCGAAGAATTCAATCATATCAACGATGCCGGCGCGAACGCCCCCCCCGTGCCGCCAGCCCCCGCGGCAGCGCCGCCGCCCGAAACTACGGATGGATTGTTCGAGGATGCGCCCCAGCCGCCGGTTTGGAAAATTGTGTTCACCCCCCGGCCGGAACTTTACGCCAAGGCGAATGAGACCGCGCTGCTGCTGCGCGAATTGAGCCGGCTAGGCGAGATGCGGGTAACGCTTGATGCCGCACATCTGCCCGACCTTAACGTACTGGACCCGGAAGGGGCGTATCTGACCTGGCATATCGAGCTGGTGTCGGATTGCGATGAGAGCGCGATCCAGCATGTTTTCGAGTTTGTCGAGGATGATTGCACGCTCGAGATCACGCCGCCGGTAGCGCCCGGCTTTGCGCCGGGCACGGTCATTACCGGCGATAATGGCTTTAAGTTTGAATTCTTTCCCCCCGCGGAAGACGAGCCAGAGGCTGAGGCCGCGCCAGAGGCGCGCGCACCCGATCCCACCACCGAAGCGCCCGTGCCAGCCGTGAAGGAAATCCCCGTGCCGGCCGCGCCCAAGAGCCCGGCGGTGGAAGCGATGGCCGCCAAGGCCGAAACCGCCGCCGCTGTCAGCGCTACCATCCGTGTCGATCTGGACCGGGTGGACCGCATGATCGACCTTGTTGGCGAGCTTGTTATTAACGAGGCGATGCTGAGCCAGCGCGTGATGGAGGCGGGCATCAACCGCGCCTCCGGTGTGGCGATGGCGCTGGAGGAGCTGGAGCATCTCACCCGCGAGATCCAAGACAGCGTGATGGCGATTCGCGCCCAACCCGTGCGCTCGGTGTTCCAGCGCATGCCGCGCCTGGTGCGCGAGGTGGCGGCGCAAACCGGCAAGCAGGTACGGCTGATCACCGAGGGCGAAGGCACCGAGGTGGATAAGACCGTGATCGAGCGTATCGCCGATCCGCTGACGCACATGATCCGCAACGCCATCGACCATGGGCTGGAAAGCACCGAAAAACGGCTGGAAGCGGGCAAGCCAGCGGAAGGCACGGTAAAACTGACGGCGCTGCACCGTTCAGGCCGCATTGTGCTGGAAGTGTCTGATGATGGCGGCGGCATTAACCGCGCGCGGGTCAAGCAAAAGGCCATCGAGAACGGGCTAATCGCGCCCGATGCGCAGCTCTCCGAGGAGGAGATCGACAATCTCATCTTCCTGCCGGGCTTTTCCACTGCCGCCAAGGTCTCCGACATTTCCGGCCGCGGTGTCGGCATGGATGTGGTCAAGCAATCGGTCACGGCGCTGGGCGGGCGGATCTCGATTGCCTCGCGGCCGGGCCGCGGCTCAACCTTCACCCTGTCCCTGCCGCTGACCCTGGCGGTGCTGGATGGCATGGTGATCTCCGCGCATGGCCATACGCTGATCATCCCGCTTGGCGCGATCGTGGAAACATTAAAGCCGCGCGCGCAAGACGTATTCCCGCTCGACCGCGAGATTAATGTTCTCGCCTTGCGCGGCGGCTACGTGCCGATGGTGGATGTGGCGGCCAGCCTTGGCTATTGCGACCAGTTCGTGGAGCCTGAGCAGAGCGTGGCGCTGCTGGTGGAAGGCGAGGGCGGTGTGCGCGCCGTGCTGCTGGTGGACGCGATCCATGGCCAGAGGCAAGTTGTGATCAAAAGCCTGGAAGCCAATTACCGCGCGGTACCTGGCATCGCCGCCGCCACGGTAATGGGAGATGGCCGCGTGGCGCTGATTTTGGATGTGGATGCGGTGGTGCGCAACGCGCGCAGCGAAGCCGGGCGAGTCGAGGCGCGGGCCGACCTACCCGCCTTGGAAGCGAATTAAGGAGAGAGCACCATGCCAAACTCCATGCAAACCGATGCCAATAGCCGCGAGCTGATTGCCTTTCGTGTCGGGCGTCAGGAATTTTGTATTAACGTGATGATGGTGCGCGAGATTCGCGGCTGGACCGCGGCCACCGCCTTGCCGCGCGCGCCGCGCTATGTGCGGGGGGTTATTAATCTGCGCGGGGCGGTGCTGCCCATTGTCGATCTCGCGGTGCGGCTTGGCCTGCCCGCGACAGACCCTACCGAGCGCAACGTGATCATCGTGGTGCAGATCGCGCACCAGCAGATCGGCCTTCTGGTCGATGCGGTGTCTGACATTCTGACCGCGAGCGACAGCAACATTCAAACGTCTCCTGATGTCTCCTCTGATCTCGTAAAGACCTTCGTGAAAGGCTTGCTGCCGGTGGATGGCCGCATGATCAGCCTGATCGGGCTTGATAATGTCCTGCCCGCGAGTGAGCTGGAAGCCGCATGAGCTACCAGCTCTCCATGCGCCCCGCGGCAAAAACCGCGTTGGTGGAGAATGCTGAATTTCTCTTCACGGTGCATGATCTCGATTTGATCGTGCGGATCATGATGCAGGAAGCGGGCATTTCACTGTCCGGGGCCAAGGCGAATCTCGTCTATTCACGCTTGGCCAAGCGCGTACGTAAACTTGGCCTGCGCGATTTCGCCTCTTACTGCAAGCTGGTGGAAAGCGAGGACGGTCATGCTGAACGCGGCGAGATGATCGCGGCACTCACCACGAATGTCACACGCTTCTTCCGCGAGCCACATCATTTCGAGCATCTGCGCACGAAGATCCTACCGCCCTTGGTGGCCGCCGCCAAGGCCGGCCAGCGCGTGCGCCTATGGTCGGCGGCTTGTTCCTCGGGGCAGGAGCCTTATTCCATGGCGCTGACCCTGCTTGAGCTGCTGCCCGAGGCGGCGCGCTACGATATTAAGATCCTGGCCACTGATATCGACCCCAACGTGCTCGCCACGGGGGCGGCGGGCATGTACGAGGCCAACCTGCTGGAGCCCGTGCCAGCCCCGTTGCGCAAAAACTGGTTCACCCCGCTTTCCGACGGCTCGGGCCGGCTGCGCGCGCATGCGGATTTGCGTGCCCTTATCAGCTTTCGCCGTTTGAACCTGATTGGCGATTGGCCCATGCGCGGGCGTTTTAATGCTATTTTCTGCCGTAACGTAGTTATATATTTCGAAAACGTAACACAAGAGCGAATCTGGACGCGCATGACGCCGCTGCTGGAAGAAGATGGTGCCCTTTATATCGGCCATTCCGAGCGCATCTCCGGCCCGGCCGAGGCGCTGCTAGCCAGCGATGGCATTACGATTTACCGCAAACGTGGCGCGGGGAGGACAAAATGACTGTACGCGTTCTGGTGGTTGATGATTCCGCGACAATGCGCGGCGTGATCACGGCAATTTTGCGCGCCGACCCCGAAATAGAGGTGGTGGCCGGCGCTGCCGATCCGCACGAGGCGCGCCAGCTCATCAAGCAGCTCTCGCCCGATGTGATCACGCTCGATATCGAAATGCCAAACATGGACGGGCTGGAATTCCTGGACAAGATCATGCGTCTGCGTCCGACACCGGTGATCATGGTCTCGACCCTGACCCAGGCCGGCGCGGATGTGAATTTGCGGGCGCTGGAAATCGGCGCATTCGATTGCGTGGCCAAACCCTCCTCCTATAATCCGGACAGTTTTGAGAGCCTGGCTGAAAAAGTGAAGGCGGCGGCGGGCTCGCGCCGGCGCATTGCGCCCATGCGCCGGACCACGCCTGCTTTGGCCATGCCCAGTGCGGGTTACACACCAGACGGACGGGTGATCGCCATTGGTTCCTCCACCGGCGGGGTGGAGGCGCTGATCGCGATCTTGACGAAATTTCCCGCTAATTGCCCGCCCACCATCATCAGCCAGCACATGCCGCCCACTTTTACCAAAAGCTTCGCGGCCCGGCTGAACAAATTATGCGCGCCAGAGGTAAACGAGGCCGCCGATGGCGACAAACTCCGGCCCGGCCATGTCTATCTCGCCCCGGGCGATGCGCATTTGGAACTGAGCGGCCATTTGGCCCCTTATCTCCATCTCAGCCATGCCGAGCGCGTGAATGGGCACCGCCCCTCGGTCGATGTGATGTTTCAGTCCGTGCTGCGCACCGTGGGGCCGCGCGCCATCGGCGTGATTCTTACCGGGCTTGGCCGCGATGGCGCCGTCGGGCTGCTGGAGTTGCGCCATGCCGGGGCTGAGACCATTGGCCAGGACGAGGCCAGTTGCGTGGTTTATGGCATGCCGCGCGCGGCCTATGAGCTGGGCGCGGTCGGGCGGCAATTACCCTTGGAGCGCATTGCGGAACGGATTTTACAAACGACCAATGCCCAACGCCGGGAGCCCGTATCATGATCACGCAAACCGGTACCCCACCGCCGGTCATCGAAAAAAAGATCAACATCGTTCAGGGTGAGCATGTTGTGGATGACGATCCAGGCACCGTGCTGACCACAATCCTGGGTTCATGTATCGCGGCATGTATCTGGGATGAAATTGCTGGGGTTGGGGGGATGAATCATTTTCTGCTGCCTGGCGATGGTGTGGGCGCGCGGCACCGCCAGCCCGGCAATGACGCGATGCGCTTTGGCGTGCATGCCATGGAGCTATTGGTGAATGGGTTACTGCGCCGCGGCGCGCAAAAGGGCCGCATGCGCGCCAAATTGTTTGGCGGGGCACGTATGATCAAGGGGTTGACCGATATTGGCGAGCTAAACGCCACCTTTGCCGAGAAATTCCTGCGCGAGGAGGGGATTTCCCTGGTTGGCGGCAGTTTGCGGGGCGAGCAGGGGCGGCGCATCCAGTTCTGGCCCGTCTCTGGCCGCGCCCGGCAGGTTTTACTGGCCAAGGAGACCGAGCAGATTCTCCAAGCCGAACGGACACGTCCGCTGCCCCGCCCCGCCCCCAGCTCCGGCGCCGTGGAATTGTTTTAACTCTTTGTGAGACATTAACTTGTGACGCGCATAGTCTTGGTGCTGGCTGTTATGTTCGCGGCCAAATATTTCCGGTGACGGAGTTTTTCTTTGCTTTTTGACCAGGCGTGGCACAGGCCGCGCCCAGCGGGAGAGACAGGATGAGTATAGGCCGAACCTGCGAAGATGAACGCCACCACGCCCCGCTTTATTCAATTCTTGAAGCGCTGGGCGAGGAGTTCCACGAGCTTGGCCGGTTTGCTGAACAATTTCAAAGCACGCTCAGCCCCGCCTTGCTGCAAGTGGCCAGCAATCCGGACTGCCATCGCGATGTGCAATCGCTTGATCTGCTTGCGCAACGCCTGACCGCCTTGTCGCATTACGTCTTAACCATAGGCCGCTTGTTACCGGAGGAATGGGAGGTCAACTCGCATCACGCGCTCAGCAACATTACCTTGTCGGATTTGCAATACCGGCTCAAGGGCGCGCCCTTGCCCGATGAGCCGGAAAAACAGTCGGGCGAATTGGAGCTGTTTTAGCGGACAATACGGGTTCTTAACACTCAGCTTTTATCTTTCGGCGCGGTTGATGGCGGGATACGCCACCGCCGCAGGATAGCTCCATAAGCATAAACGGATGGAATGGTGCAAATGAACTTGCTCGATAATATTTCGATCCGAAACAAAATGCTCATAGCCTTTGGCTTGGTGCTGGCTCTGGCTGTGGGGCTGGGCGGTTTTTCGGCCTGGCGTTTGGGGCGGCTAGGCGATGGCACCAAACATATCGAGCAAAATGTGCTGGGGCTTGAGCCTTTGGCCGCCATTGCGCGAGATGGCGCACAAATGGCTAATCTTTCCGCGCTCGCGGCCAGTGCGGAGTTGCCCAGCCAATACCAGATGATCCTGAAAGGCGAGCAGGCCGCGCAGCAGGACGAGGCAGCGCAATGGGTCAATTATAGAGAACGTATGAGTCCAGGTGAGGAGACCACCTATGGCCACCAATTCCAGGACGCATTCTTAAGAATAACCGATATCGCCAACAAAATTTACAAGGCGACACAAACCGGTGATACGACCACGGCCTTCACCAGCCTCTTCCAGGACATGGTGCCCACCCTGGCGCGCTTCAACAAAGCCATGATGGCCGATCAACTCTACCAGAAACGGCAGGCGCGCTCTTTTGCCACGGACGCCGGACGGGCGGAAACAACCGGCTATATTACCATTGCGATGGCGCTGGCCGCCATGTTGCTGCTGTGTCTGCTAATCGTGGGCGTGATGATCCGCACCATTGCCCGGCCAATCGGCGCGATGACCGGCGTTATGCGCCGCCTGGCTGACAATGATATTGACGTTACGATCCCCGGTTCCGGTCGGAGCGATGAGATTGGTGCCATGGCCGCGGCAGTCCAAATCTTTAAGGATAATGCCGCCGCCCGTCTTAAACTCGAGGCCGAAGCCGCGGCTTTTAAGCAGAATCTTGACAAGCGGTTAAAGGAAACGGAAGCCGCTTTTGCCGCCGCGGGGCGCGAGCAGACTCAGATCGTGGACGCCATAACCGGGGCGCTGGCGGCTTTGGCCAAAGGCGATCTTACAATCCGTATTACCCAGGATGTGTCTCAATCCTATGCGGCGCTGAAGCGCGACTTTAACGCCGCCATGCTCACCTTGCAGGATACGATGCGCGCCATTGCCGCGAGTACGCAAACATTGCATGCCAGTTCCGGCGAGATCACGCATAGTTCGGATGATCTGTCGCGGCGGACGGAACAGCAGGCGGCGAGCCTTGAGGAAACGGCGGCGGCGCTGGACCAGATTACGGCGACGGTGCGCAAAACCGCCGAGGGCGCGG
>JAKBBM010000085.1 GCA_021808545.1 Pseudomonadota bacterium
TGCCAGATAAAGATGCCGCCGGATCGTCTCGGGCGAGACCAGGGCAGCGGCCTGCGCCGTGGAGAAACCCTGGCCTGCGTAATCTTCCAATAGGGCGCGCACGGCATCGGCGATTTCCTCGCGTCCGCCATAGCCAATCGCCAATGTCACGGTAATTTGGTCGTTGCCGCGGGTCGCGGTTTCAGCTGCGTCGAGGGCCTCCAGCAAAGCAGGGGGCAGCAGGTCGCGACGCCCCATGGCGGTAATATGCACGCCCTTGTGGTGGATATGCGGGTCTGCGGCGAGAGCACGCATCTTGGCCTCGACCGCGCCAAAAATGCCGCCCACCTCGGCTTCCGGGCGGCGCAGATTATCGGGTGAAAATACCCAAAGCGTGACCCGGCGCACGCCAAGGTCAGCGCTCCAGGCCAGGATGTCATCCAGCTTTGCCGCGCCGAGGCGGTAAATCGCATCCGGGTTCTGTACGCCGGCATCGCGCGCATGGCGCCGGTTGCCGTCGAGGATGATCCCGACATGGCCGGGCATGGGCAAAGCCCGCACCTGCTTTTCAAGCTGGCGTTCATAAAGACCGTAGGCCACCCGCCACACGGGGGCTGCAGCCCATCGCAAACCCCGGCGCATGCATGTCAAACCCGTCGGCAATTCAGAACCCTCTCCTCCAAAATGGCTTTGCACAGCATCGCAAAGGGCGGATGGCCCTGCAACGCCAAGATGCTGACGTTTCAGGCAGTGGGTTGGCGCGTGGTTCAACCGTGAACGGGCAAGCCGAGCCCCAGCAGTACGGCCAAGGAGAGGTTCGCCATTTGCAGTTGCGTGCGCAGCTGGATCGCTTCACGCTCACGGTCTCCCGCCGCAGTGATCAGATATGTCTCCGCCCTGGCATCCAGCCCGCCTGAGGCAAAGGAGTGGCGGGCATCCTTAGCGATGGAGGCTGCCTGTGCGGCGGCCTGATCCGCCTGCGCGCTCTGGCGTTGCAGTAATGCGATGCTTTGCTCCAGCGCCTCGGCACCGCTCCGGGCATCAGCCAAGCTGGCCGCATATTGCGCGCGCAGGGCGGCGCGCGTGGCTTCATCGGCTTTAATGGCCGGACGGTTGCGGTTGAACAGGGGCAAAGACAATGTGACCTGCGGCCCGGCGCTGACCACGCCCGATGTATCGCGCCCGCCTTGCGCGCCAAGGCTGATGGGCAGGAATTGGCTGCGGATTGCAGCGCGAAGCTTTTCATCGGCCTCGGTATAGCCGTAGCGCATCGCCAGCAAGTCCGGCAGGCGCTGCGGCAAGGTGGCGAGGGCTTGTTTCTGACGCTCTGGTGGAATTTGTGCCACATCAGGCGGCGCCAGAGAAACCTCGGTGCCAGGCGGCAGCGCCAGCAACGCGTCGAGCTGCGATTCATCCCGGGCCTGGGCCTGTTCCTCGCTATTCAGCGCGGTGCGGAGCGTGGCCAGCGGGGTTTGCGTGGCGGACACATCCTGCTGGGTGAGATTACCCGCCGCCGTCTGTGCCTGCACATCCTGCTCCAGCGCTGTCAGCGCCTGATCATCGCTGTGCAGGCTCGCCAAATCGGCGGCCTCGCCGGTCAACGTCACGCCAAGCTGCTCCGCCTGTGCCGCCACCTGCCATTCCTGCCAGAGAATGCCCGCATTCACCTGCAACAGATGCGCTTTGGCGGCATTTATATTGGCTGACCGGGTAATGAGGGGCGAGACATCCTCCACCAGGCTGCCCGCTATGGCGGACATGGGGGCCGGGCCGCCCAGCAGCGCCTCGAACCCGATGGAAAGCGAGGGATCGGGCGGCGTTCCGGCCGCCAGCAATTGCGCCCGGGCAATGCCAGCCTGCGCCCGCGCCGCTGTCAGGTCCGGGTCTCGCTGCACGGCCAGGGCGGCAAGCTGTGCCAGTGCCAAGGGTTGCGTGGCGGCCAACGGCGCCGCAACTGGCGCGCTGTCTGGCAAGGGCGCAGGGTGGTAGGTGGCGCAGCCGGAAAGTGCAGCCAGAACCAGCACAAAAGCACGCTTCATGGCTGGTTCTCCGGCTTCCGCCCGCCGCGCCCGGCCAGATAAAGCGCCGGCAGCAAATTGGTGCAGAGCAGCGCGCTCCAGAGAATGCCCCCGCCGATCACCACCGCCAGCCCCTGTTCCGGCGCGGCGCCGGCGCCAAAGCCCAGTGCCGTGGGCAGCATGCCGAGAATAGCCACGGCGGTGGTGAGGAAGATGGGGCGGAAACGCACGTTCAGCGCCTCGTCTATGGCATCTTCCGGGCTCATTCCCGCCGCCTCGTTGCGCTGGGCGCGGTCCAGCAGCACCACGCCATGGTTCAGGCTTACCCCGGCCAGGGCCAGAAAGCCGATCAGCCCGATGCCGTTCAGCCCCAGCCCGCTTGCCGCCAGGGCCAGCCCGCCGCCGGTCATCGCCAGCGGAATTTGCGCCAGCAGCAGCAACGGTACGCGCCTGCCAGAGAAGCGCAGAAACAGCACCCAGGCCAAAGCTGCAATGGCGGCGATGGCGGCCACGCCCAGCCCCAAAGCGGCACGCTCCAGCATCGGGTAGAGGCCACCGAAAACGATCCGCTCGCCCGGCGGCAGCTTCAGCCCGGCCAAGGCGCGCTTCGCCTGGGCGATGGCGAGGTTGGGCGCGGTGGTGGGGGTTGCCAAAATCTCCAGCGCCCGGGCGCCGTCGATATGCATGAACTGGTTGGGGCTGGTGGTGAGCGAGACATCCGCCAGCGCGCCCAGCGGTATGGCGCTGGCTGGCCCTACCGGCAAGGATTGCAGCGCCTTCAGCGAAAGCAGCTGCGGGTCCGGCAGGCGTAGATAAAGCGGCAGCGGCGCCGCGCCGTCTGGCAGTTCGGCCATGATCTGCCCGGCCATCAGGGCGGAAACCTCGCCACTCAGCCCGGCAGGGGTCATGCCCGCCGCCGCCAGCGCGGCCGGGCGCGGCGTGATGCGGATTTGCGTTTCCGGGTAGCCTTGGTCGTTGAACAAATCGCTCAACCCCGGCACGCGCCGCAGCCGCTGGGCAATCTCCTGGGCGGTGGCGGACATCTGGCCGAGATTGTTCCCGAACAAATCCAGCGCGAAAGGCTGCGGCAGGCCGTTCAGACTTTCGCCCAGCCGCTCGATGGTCGGCGTGTCGATGCTGGTTTGCAGCGAGGGGAATCGCGTTTCCGCCTGCACGCGGTTGGCGATTGCGTCGAGGCTGGCCCCACCCGTGCCTGGCTTGAGGCGGATGGTGATCTCCCCGGCATAGGCAGGCTCGGTGTAGGTGGAACCGGCGGCCGAGCCGATGCGCGCCAGCACATGCTCAACCGCTGGGTCTTTCGCCAGCCGGGCGGAAAGGCGGCGCATCAGCGCATCGGTATCCGCCAGCGAGGTGCCGGGCGCCAGGGTAAAGGATTCCAGCAGCACGCCCTCATTCGGCAAAGGCAGCACATTCACCGAAACCAGGCTCATCGCCCCGAAACTAAGCAGCAGCAATGCCACGCAGGCGAACACGGCGCGCCTCGGGTGGGCTTGGGCGAGGCGGAACAGGCGGCGGTTCCGGCCCATCAGCCGCGTGAGCAAAACATTGGCCGTGCGCGGCGGGCGCACCGCATGGCGCGGCAGCAGCCCCAGCCCCAGCGGGATGAGCGTGAGCGAGACCAGCAGCGAGGCGCCGAGCGAGAAGATCATGCCCAGCGCGAAAGGCACGCAGAACAGCCCCGCCAGCCCGCCGGTGAACAATAGCGGCACGAAAACCAGCGCGGTGGTGAGCGTGCCGATAATATCCGGCGCCATGATCTCCCGTACCCCCCGCCAGATGCCGGGCCAGGTCCCATCACCCGCTTCCCAGCGGTGGAAAATGCTCTCCAGCACGATGATGGAATCATCCGCCACCAGCCCAAGGGCGACGATAATGGCGCCGAAGGTGAGCAGGTTGAGGCTCTGCCCGGTGGTGTAGAGCCCGGCAATGCCTAGAAGCAGCGATGTTGGCAGAGACAAGGCCAGCAGCCAGGCGCCACTGCCCACCCCCAGCACGGCGAGCAACCCAGCTATGGCCAGCATGCCGCCAATGAGCAGGTTGCGGCGCAGATCATCGCTCGTGGCCCCCACGAGGTGGCCCTGGTCATAGATCCGCACCACGGAAACGCCGTCCGGCAGCGCCACGGATTTGATAGCCTGTGCGAGTGCTCGCGTTACCGGCAAGGTGGAAGCACCCTGCTGCTTGAAAACAACCAGCGCGATGGCAGGTTCGCCATCCAGCAATTCGCGCTGATGCACCGGCTCCGTGCTGTGCACAACGCGGGCTAACGCACCTAGCGGAATGGGGCCACGCGGTCCCATCACCGGCGTTTGCGCCAGCTTAGCCGCGCTGGGGGCATTGCCGAATGTAATGAGGGAATCAGCATGGCCAAGGCTGAGCGTGCCGCCCGGCACCAGCATGGCCTGTCCAGCCAGTGCCTGCTGCAAAGCCTGCACGGAAACCCCGGCCTGTTCCATGGCGGTAAGATTGGGCTGCACCCAAAGCGCCTCGCCCCCCAGCCCGGCGGAGGTGACAAGCTGCACCCCCGGCACCGCGCGCAGGGCCGGCACCAGCCGCATCGCCACCGCCCGCGCCGCCTCAGCCGGCGAGGTGCCGGGAGCAATGCGCACGGCATAGTCCGCCACTTCGTTTATGGCATTGCCCATAATCTCGGTGAAAGGCTGCACCCCGGGCGGCAGGCTGGTTTTGCCGCGCTCAATGGCACCGTTCACCGCCTGCAAATCCGCCTGGGCACTGGTATTGCTGGCAAAGCGCAAATCGGTTTCCACCAGCCCGTCGCTGATGGTGCTGCGGACAGTGGACACACCCGGCAGGCCGAGCAGCACACCCTCCAGCGGGGTGGCCACCATCGCCTCCATATCTGTGGCGGTGGTGCCGGGCAGATGCACGGTCACGCTCACCTCGGGATAGTTGAAGGCGGGCAAAACCTCTTCGGGGATATTGAACAGGGCGAACAGCCCGTAACCGAGCAAGAAGGCATAGATCATCAGCCACAAAGCCGGGCGGGCAGCCAAGCTGGGCAAAGCGTCTTGCATGGGCTAATCCGGCGGCTGGTATTGAGCGGCAATACCGCGATGGTAGAGCAGGGCGGCATCCTGAACGATCACCTGATCTCCCGCCTTAAGGCCAGAGAGAATAGGTGTTTGCGTGCCATCCGCTGTGCCTGGCACCACCTGCACGGCATGGTCGCCTTGCGCGTCATGCAGTATCACCCACCAGCGCCCGTCATCCAGCACCAGTGCTTCGCTGGGCACCAGCAGCACCTGGCGGGGTGGTAAGGAGAGGCTGAGCGTGCCCGCTTCACCCGGCTGCAGGCCCGCGCCGGAAAAAGCAAGCACCAGCCCACCATCGGGCTGTGTGCCCTGCACACCGCGCAGCGTGACGGGCATGGCGGGCTGGCCATCAGCGGGATTGAACCGCGCCGCCGTGCCGGGAGAAAGCGTGGCTGCCTGTGGGCCATAGAACACGGCCTTCACCCAGGTTCCGGCAGCCGGTTGCACGACCGCCACGGCTTGGCCCGGCTGCAAGGCTGCCCCCGGCCCGGCGGCGAGGCTTTGCACCTGCCCGGCCACAGGGCTTTGCAAGCTGGCGGCGGCGCGCAACGCCGCAAGCTGGGCGCGCGCCGAAGCCGCCGCCGCTTCGGCCTGCGCCACCGCCGCGTTGGTGGAGAGATGATCCGCGAACTTGCCCCGCTCGGCCGCCAGGGCGGCATTGGAGGCATTGCTGACCCCTTGCGCCGTGGCAAGCGCCGCGGCGATCTGAGGCCCACCGAGTTGCCCGATCGTCTGGTTAGGCCGCACGCTTTCGCCCGGCACGACGGAAAGGTTGGCGAGGATGCCCGCCTGCAAGGCCGTAATGGTAACGGGAGTACCCGGCTGCACGGAGGCAAAGCCAGACAGGAGTGGCGATTGTTGCGTGGCCTGCACAGTCACCCAGCCGGCTGGTGCCTGGGCAGTAAGCGCTAGAGCGGCCAAAGCAAGCCAGAGCGGCGCGTATCTGGAACGTCGAATCATCCAGCCTTGATAAGCGCGCCCACCGGGCAGAACGGCGCTATTTTGATGATAAATTTATCATTTTCAGGCCTCCATAGAGGGAAAATGCAGCGTCACCCGTGTTCCGTGTCTCGGCGCGCTCTCGATTTCCGCCCGCCCGCCATGCAGCTCCATGATCGAACGCACGATGGAAAGCCCCAGACCCGAGCCTTGCGCCGCCTTGTGGCCGCGCGCCGGGTCGGTCTGGTAAAAACGGTCGAACAGCCGGGGCAGATGCTCGTGCGCGATGCCTGGCCCCTGGTCAGAAACGGCAATCTCCACGCCGTTGGCCGGGCCGCCCGAGATGGCCAGCACAATCGCCGAGCCCGGCGGCCCATGGCGCACGGCGTTTGCCAGCACATTGCCCAACGCCTGACGGAGCAGCAGCGTATCCGCATAGAGCGTGGCAGCTCCCTCAATGCACAAGCGCAAACCCTTGGGCCGCGACTGAGCCTCATATTGCGCCACCACCCAAGCGCAGATTTCGCTGGCCTCACAACGCTCATGCCGCAGCGCGTGGCTGGGGTTTTCCACCCGCGCCAGAAACAACAAATTCTCGATCAGCCCGGTCAGGCGCTGGCCATCCTCCAACGCCGAAGCGATGGCGGCGTGATATTCCGTCTCGTTACGGGGGCGGGTGAGACAAACCTCCAGGCTTCCGGTGAGATTCGAGAGCGGGGTACGCAGCTCATGCGCGATATCCGCCGAGAAACGCGAGAGACGCTCGAAACTTGACTCGAGATTATCCAACATCTGGTTGAACACCTGTACCAGCCCAGTCAGCTCGCGCGGCCATGGTGGGTCCTGCGGAATGCGCCGGGAAAGCTGGGCGGGGGTAATGCTCTGCGCCACCTTGGCGATGCGCGTCAGCGGCGCCAGCGCATGTGCGGCGGCTAGCCGTCCGGCCCCCAGCAAAAGCGGCACCATCAGCAGGAAGAATACGGCCAGAGCGCGGTGAAAATCGGTCAGCAGCGCTTCATCCCGCGTGATGTCCAGCCCGATTTGCAGAACGACATCCTGTGGTCCTTGCAAGGGCAGGCTGGTAAGCAGCCAGGAGCTGTTGCCGGTTTGATAAGGGATGAGCGTCAAGCTTTGCACATCGCGCGTTGCGGGAAACAAGCTCGCGGGCAGGGCCGCGCCCATGCTTGGCGTTTCGCCCGCCAGCTTTCCCGCCACGAGCACTCTGGCTTCATAGGCGCGCAGCCGGGCGCCATCGGTCTCTTTCAAAATCTCGCCGATGAGCATGTTCGGCGCGCCAGTGCCTTCATTCAGATCATCTTGAAACTCCGCCGCCTTAGCCTGGAGAAAATCCCGATGCGCGATGGTAAAATTGGCCTCAAGCTTCCAGTTGGCCAACAGCGCGAACAGCCCCACCGCCAGCAGCGCCCCCAGCGTGTAGAGCAAGGCGAGGCGGCCACTGATGGACGCAGCGCGAAGGGTTGGAAGCCTCATCTATCCAGCACATAGCCGGTGCCGCGGATCGTGTGCAGCAAGGCAGTTTCAAAGGGCGTGTCCAGCTTGGCGCGCAGGCGGCGCACCAGGGCGTCCACCGCGTTAGTTTGCTGGTCATGGAACAGGCCCCAAACCGCCTCGGCGATGAGGGTGCGCGAGAGCACCCGCCCCTGGTTGCGCGCCAGCAGCAGCAGCAGCGCGTACTCCTTGGAAGTAAGCAATAGGACCTGCCCCGCGCGGGTGACGCGGTGGCGCAGCGTGTCGATCTCCAGATCCCCCACGGCCATCACGCTGGAGCCGGGTACTGTCTTGGGCAGCCGGGCCAGATTGCGCAGCCGCGCCAGTAATTCCGCAAAGGCGAAAGGCTTGATCAGATAGTCATTGGCGCCGAGGTCGAGGCCCCGCACCCTATCCTCCACATGGTCCCGCGCGGTGAGGAACAATACCGGTGTGGCCCGCCCGGCGGCACGCAGACGTTTGAGCACCTCCCAGCCATCGAGGCCGGGCATCATCACGTCTAAGATAATCGCGTCGAACTCCCTCGCCAAAGCCAGGGCCAGCGCATCCGCGCCATCA
>JAKBBM010000019.1 GCA_021808545.1 Pseudomonadota bacterium
GAATTGCGGATTCCACCATGCAGCAGCATGCCCATGCCGCGCGCATGCTGCACGGTCACGCCGCTCACGGTTACGTCGTTGGCGATTGTTATCGTGATCAGGGGAGAAGAATTTTTAAAATTTCCGGCGCCGCCATCAAATATCACCCCGCTGATCGTGACATGATTGATCCCCCGGCCGCGCAGCAGCACCGGGTTGGAGCGGTTGCCTGGTGTTGGAAGCAACACCGCGCCTGGGGCGCCGGTTAGGCTAACTTCGGAGCGCAACAGCAGGGGCTTGCTCAGAAGCCAATGTCCGCATGGAATTTTAACCGTGCCGCGGCTGGTCGCCGCGGCATTGATCGCCGCCTGCAGACAAGGCTGCATATTGGCGTGCTGGCGCCATGTGCAGGCCGGCACGGCAGCCATTTGCGCATTGCCCTTGGTAGGCAGCAGCATGGCCAACCCGAGCAAAAATGCGGCGATGAATGGCATGACAATCTTCCGTGAAGCGTTTGGCACAGGGATAGGATTTATCTTGTGCGATTTTGCCGGGGAATGATGGAAGACATTCTGGTAGCGGCGGAAGGATTTGAACCTCCGACCAAGGGATTATGATTCCCCTGCTCTACCACTGAGCTACGCCGCCATACCGTGAGGCTGCGGGTTACTGCGAAGCGGGGGGCAAGTCAATGCAAGGGAATGGGAAAAGCCGCCACGGATCACGCATGCGCTATGGCGGCCGCGCGCGGGGCAGTTTTTCACCGAATCGGGCCCATGCGCGCTAAATCCGGTTGTGTGCAACGGCCTGTCTTGTGTGGAGGGGAAATGATTTTTGGTGCTTTGAAGAGCCCAATGCCATGCTGATTTTGGCGAGCACGTCGGCCGCGCGCCGGGCCATGCTCACCCAGGCCGGGCTGGTGTGCGCGGCACACCCGTCTGGCGTGGATGAGGCGGCGCTGAAACGCGGCTTTGCCGGCCCGCCTTCTGATTTGGCCGCCCATCTGGCCGCGGCCAAGGCGCGCGCGGTGGGGCAGGCGCATCCGCAGGCGCTGGTCATCGGCGCGGATCAGCTTCTGGTGTGCGCGGGGCGAGTGTTCGATAAGCCCGCCAGCCTGGATGAGGCGGCGGCGCATCTGCGCCATCTGGCGGGACAAACGCATGAGCTGGTCACGGCCGTATGCGTGGCGCGCGGCACCGAACTGGTCTGGAGCCATGTGGAAACCGCGCGCCTGACCATGCGGCCCTTGAGCGAGGATTTTCTGGCCCGCTATTTGGCGGCGGAGGGCGAGGCGGTGTGCGCCTGTGTCGGCGCCTACCGGCTGGAAGGCTGGGGCGCACAGCTTTTTACCCGGATCGAGGGCGATTATTTCACGATTCTTGGCCTGCCGCTGCTGCCCTTGCTCGGCTTTTTACGCGCGGCCGGCGCGCTGGCGGCATAAGCGGGCGGGCCTCGTCCAGCAGCCGGCCAATTGCGCTGACCGTGTCTGGGTCTAGGTGGCGCAATTCACGCGCCAGCCGGTTGGCCAGGGCTGTTTGCGCCGGGGTTAGCCCGGCGGTGTTGAGCTTGAGCCGGGGGCGGGAGAGTTTCGCCAGCGCCTTCAGCTCGTCCGCATCGTCCCAGATCAGGCCGAAATATTGGCAGATCTGGTGGATCAGCCCGGCCGAGGGCGCGCCCCGCCGCCCATGTTCCAGCGCCGAGAGGTAAGCGGGCGAAATTTCCAGTGCCTGCGCCATGTCGCGCTGGCGCACACCGCGCGCGGCACGCAGGGCACGCAGTTTTTCGCCAAACGGGGTCATGCCCGTGTTCGCCGCAGCAAAATGCGCAGCGCCCCGCTATTGGCCTTGTGCGGATGTACCACCGCGAGAATCAGCGCCCGCAAGGGCGGGCTGTCGAGCCAATGCGGCAACTCACGCGCCAGAATCGCGCCATTGCCGGTGATGATCTCCACACAACGCAGGCCCGCCACATGGGCGTGGGATAGGAATTGCCGCACCTCGGTATGAGCATGGGTGGCGGTGTGGCCGTGCAAATCCAGCCGGGCCTCGGCGCGAATGCGGTTGTCGCGGAATTTTTTCCAGGTGGCCTTGTCCAGCCCCGCTGGCGCGGTGTTCACGCCAAGCGGATGGGCGGGTGCCCGGCCGGAGCCGCGCGGTGGCGGCAAAGCAGGCGGGGAGAGCGTGCTGGAAACCGGCGCGGCCGGTGCGGGGGGCAGCGGCAGATGGGTGCGGCCGGGCAGAAGCCGGGTTAATGTCCGGCCATAGGCGGCCCAGAGCATCTGGTCATCCGCGGAGAGGGGGCGTGGCCGGCGCATCCCGTGGGCGGTTCAGCGGCTGGTCTGGCTGGCGAATGCCACCGCTTGGCCCAGCACATCGGCCAGGGCGGCGCGCACGGCGCTGACATCGTCGGCGATGCCAGGCCCGGCAATGGGGGCGGTGGCGCTGAGCACCGTTTGCCCGCGCAGGCTTGTCGTGCCGTCCGCAGAGGAGCGCATCAGGGTCAGGGTTAGGGCGGCGTTCGCCTGCTTGCGCTGCGGATCGGCGGCCAGGCGCGTTAGCGTGCCTTCCACGATCAGGTCTGGCGCCAAGCGGCTGGCGGGCGAAATCACGGCGCTGAATTGCCCGCTTGCGCGCAGCCATTGGTCCAGGGCGGCGGTGGCGGCGGCGGCGGGGTCGGCCGCCCAGCGGTTATAATAGCCGTAAGTGATGGTCCCTTCGGGCGTGATGCGCGCAATGCCGCGCTGGTCCACATCCGGCCCCGCATTCAACGCGCGCAGCATCAGCACCGGCCCGTGCGGCGCGCGCGCGGGGGGGGGGGGCGGCGGCGGGGCTAAAACCCAGTCCGTACGCGGATGGTAAGTTTGCGTGGGCAGCAGGGACTGGCAGCCCGCCAGCAAAAGCGGAGCAGCCAGCAGCAAGCGGCGGCGGGAGGTGCGGGCAGGGGTCATGGCTGGTCCCGTGGTGGGGGCGCGGACAACACCGCGCCGGGGTTGCGACTTAAGGTCGCGCTGAGCGCGCGCAGATTCTGCGTCACGGCATTCAGATTCTCAAGCGCCGTGGCTAGTTGCTGCTGCAAATCGGCCAGGGTTTCGCTGGCGCGTGCGGCGGTACTTTGGCCGCTTTTCGCCAGTTTTGGCAGCGCGGCCGAGGCGGTGGCGAGGTTTTTGGCCGCGATGTTGAGATTGGCGAGGATTTGCTGCGTGCGCGGGCCGCTGGCGAGTGTGCGCAGATCGGCGGTGGTGGCCGGGATTTGGGCCGCGCGCAGCTGGCTGGTGAGCGTTTCCAGCAGCGTGTTGGCGTTGGTCAGCACTTGCCGCAGCTCAGGCGAATTGGCCGTGTTGTTCAGTGAATGAAGCAGCGTGTTGGCGGTTTGCATCGTGTCCGAGAGATCGAGCTTGTTCAGCTTGGAGAGCACGGATTCAGCCGCGTCCTGCACCTGCATCAAGGTTGAGGGGATGGTGGGAATGACCGTGCTATGCGGGGTCCAGGGCACTGATTCCGCCGGATATTTACCGGGTTTGACAAAGCTGAGCTCCAGATAGGACAGGCCGGTAATGCCTTGCGGCGCGATCTGCACCCGCAAGCCATATTTTATGGCCTGTTCCACGCTGCGCACATTGCCAAGCTTGCGGTAGTCGATTTTGAATCGGACCACCACCTGCCGCCAGACGCTCTCTTGCATGGCGGCGGCGCTGGGCGGCGGATATTCCGTTGAGACCAGCCCGATATCGGTGATCTTGCCGATTGTGACACCGCGATATTTAACCGGCGAGCCGACATCGAGCCCCTGCACGGATTCGTGGAAATAGGTTTCGTAAGGCGTGCCCTGGTTCAGCGCGCTGCCCTCGAGGAAGAACAGGATGGCGGCGAACAGCACCAGCGCGGAGAGGACGAAGGCGCCCACACGGACCGCCGCCTGTTTATGCTGCATCAGAGCATCTCCCGGTTGAAGAAGGCATGGACGGTGGCATTAGGGCTTTTGGCCTGCAATTCACGCGGGCGGCCAAGCGCGACCATCCCGCGTGCCTTGGCATCCAGCATCACGCAGCGGTCGGCGATGGCCAGGATCGAGGGCAGCTCATGCGTGACCACGATAAAGGTCGCGCCCAGCATGTCGCGTAGATCCAGGATCAGCCGGTCGAGCCCGGCGGAGGTGATGGGGTCGAGCCCGGCGGAGGGCTCATCGAGGAATAAAAGCGGCGGGTCCAGCGCTAGCGCGCGCGCAATGGCGGCACGCCGTGCCATGCCGCCGGAAATTTCGGCCGGCATCAGGCTTTCCGCCTCGCGCAGCCCCACGAGCGCGAGTTTCAGCCGCGCGATCTCGGTTTGCGCCTGCGCGGGCAGGTCGGTGAAGATTTTGAGCGGCAGCATCACATTCTCCAGCACCGAGAGGCTGCCAAACAGCGCGCCGGATTGGAACATCACGCCGATCATCGGGCGGATGAGATCGGGCTTACGCGCGCTATCATGCCCCAGCACCATGATTTGCCCGGTATTGGGGCGGTCCAGCCCGATCATCAGCCGCATCAGGGTGGATTTGCCGCAGCCCGAGCCGCCCAGCACCACGAAAACCTCGCCTTCCTGCACATCGAACGAGACATCGCGGAACAGCTCTCGCGCGCCAAAGCTCTTACCAACCCCTGAGAGGGTGACCGCCGCGCTCACAGATGCATCCGGTAGGAGAACACGGCGAACAGGCCATCGAGCAAAATGGTCCAGACAATGCCGCCCACCACGGCGGCGGTGGCCGCCTCGCCCACCGCGCGGGGGCCAAGCCCGGCCGAGAGCCCGGCCCGGCAGCCCACCAGCGCCACCGCCAAGCCAAAGGGGATGGATTTGGCCAGCCCCACCAAAAACCGCCCGACATTGGCCGTGGTCGCCACATGCGCCGCGATGACCGCGGGCGGAAAGCCAAACAGCATCAGCACCGTGGCCATGCCGGCCAGCCCCGCGACATCCATGGCCATGGTCAACCCCGGCAGCACCAGCATCATGGCGCCCGCGCGCGGCAGCACCAGCATGGTGGCGGGGTCTATGCCCATGGTTTGCAGGGCGGCGATTTCCTCATTCACCTGCATGGTGCCGAGCTCGGCGGCGAAGGCCGAGCCGGTGCGCCCAGCCAGGATGACCGCGCAGAGCAGCGGCCCCAGCTCGCGGAACAGCGCGATGGCGACGAGATCGGCCACATACAGATCGGCGCCGAACTGGCGCATCGGCACCGCCGACTGGAAGGCGAGGATCATGCCGATGAGATAGCCGAGCATGAGGATGAGCGGCAGCGCCTGGCCGCCCGCCTGATCGGCGAGGCGGAAAAAATCAGCCGCGCGGAAAAAGCGCAGGTTGGCCGGCAGCGTGATGATGGCCAATGTTATATCACCCAGAAAGGCCAGCCCATCGCGCACCCGCTGGGCTAAGGCCGCGCCCCGGCGCGGAATGGGCGCGCGTGCGGGCGGCGGCGGGGCGGTTTTGGCTTCCTTGCGCAGCCGGGCGAGCAGGGTGGCCGGGCGCTGGCCCAGCCCTTCGAATGTCACGCCCGGATGGGCTTGTTCCAGTGCCAGCAGGAGGGTGATGCCCGCCATGTCGATTTTTGGCGCGCTGGAGAGGTCGATGGTGAGAGGCTGGACGTTTTGCTGGGCCGCGCGTGCCTTTTCCAGCGCCCGGCGCCAGATGGGGGCGAGAGAGGATGCCGTCATCGGCCCGTCCAGCTTCAGCCGGCCGGGCTCCATAATCAGGGCAATTTTGTCCATTCACCCTCCAGACCAAGGGCCGGTTTGCGCGTGTGCGGCAAGCTTACCGGGGGCGGGGGGGATCGGGCAAGATGGGGGATTACTGGGTAGTGTCTCAGTTTGAAATTTCTTCCTTAGCAGCCGTCTTGTAAGTCGCCGGACGGTTCGGCTTCGCGGCGCGGACATCAATCAGCTTCACCACGTCCTCCATGCTCCACAGCGTCGTGCTTAGTCCGGCAGCCATGGCCGGGGAGCAGCGCAGCGTCTTATGCTGGCGGACGAAATTATAACAGACGGTGTAGAGTGCCACCATGTCCGTATGGTTCTCCACCTTCTTGGAGAAGCCGCCGCCCTGCCGGGGCTGGACTAGCAGCCCGGCTGGCCGACCAGGACGAGGCGGCGCGGGCATTTTATGAATCGGGGCGCTTATAGGGAAGCCAGATGCCTCCGCCGCCATGAAACCAAGGCTGGTCCGGTTGCGGACAGAAAACTTGTCCACGGCCGCGTGCCCTAACCACATCAACGGGTACGGTAATAAAAAGCCAGCAAAATAAACGATTATTCACCAAAAAGAGACATGATCGAGATAGCCGCCTCAGCTTGTCCAGGCTTTCGTGCAAAATTCCACACACTTATCAACACACTTATCCAGAAACCTGTGGATAAAAATGGCCGCGACGAAGCATGAAATAAGATTGTCGCCAAAACAGGAAAATTGAAATAAAATCACAGGACTCAAGATAAAAAGCCAGTTTGCTAAATGGTGCGGCGGATAAGGGAGACATGTTAAGTGAAAACTTTGGATGATAGGGTGCGGCTAATCGAAGACCGGTTCGCCATTCTCGATGTGGAAGCCCTTTACGCGGAAGCCTGGGATTTGGGCAGGCCAGAGGAATGGGCCGGGGCCTTTGCTGGGGATGGTATCTTTGAGATGCTGCCCGTGGGCCAAATGCCGGGCGTGAAGGTGCAGGGCAGCGCCGCGCTGACGGCGTTTTGCTCATCCATACGCAATGAATGGAGCGGTTTGCATTTCATGCATCCGCCGCGGCTTACAATTCAGGAAGATACAGCAAAATCATTGATTTTTTTTGAGTTCCGCCATGTCATGAAGGCGCATTCCGGAACAACCCGCCAAGGGGTGACGGGGGGGTATTACCGAACCTCCTATACGCGCACGGATCAAGGCTGGCGCATACAAGAGCGCGTCGAGCGCGCTGTTTTTGACGAGACGGCCGTTTATTACGGTCAAATGCCAGACTGAGAATGAGGCGCTGCCGCCAAATCGTGCTCCGCATTCTGTAAGAAACGCCGCGCCCGCGCGCGCAGCGCGGCCACGGTTTCGGGCGGCATCGCCGCAAGCGTTTTATAGGCCAGCGCGAGGCGCGGATTAGGAGTGAGCCGCGCTTCGTGCCGGGCCAGAAAATCCCAGTATAGAAAATTAAACGGACAGGCGCGCGGACCAAGTTTTTGCCGCGGGTCAAAGCGGCATTCGCGGCAATAATCAGACATGCGGTTTATATAGGCGCCGCCCGCCGCATAGGGCTTGCTGGCCAGCAGCCCGCCATCGGCATATAATGTCATGCCCGAAACATTGGGTAGTTCCACCCACTCATAAGCATCGGCGTATACGCTCAGGTACCATTCATTCACCGCGCGCGGATCAAGCCCCGCCAGCAGGGCAAAATTGCCCAGCACCATGAGGCGCTGGATATGGTGGGCATAGGCGTTGGCTTTTGTCTCCCGCACACAATGGCGCAGGCAGTTCATGGGGGTTTCGCCGGTCCAGTAAAAAGCGGGCAGGGGGTGCGTGGCGTTCAGCGTGTTCAGCGCCTCGTAACCGGGCATTTTCAGCCAGTACAGGCCGCGCACATATTCCCGCCAGCCCAGAATCTGGCGGACAAACCCTTCGGCGGCGTTAAGGGGCACGTGTCCGGCGCGGTAAGCGGTCTGGGCCGCGGCGATACATTCGGCGGGCAGCAATAAGCCACAATTAAGATACAGGCTGATGTGGGCATGAAACAACCAAGGATCGCCCTGGCGCATGGCGTCCTGGTAATCACCAAACCGGGCCAGGCGCTGGTTTATGAAATGACTCAGCGCGGCCTGTGCGCCGGTGCGGGTTACCGCATAGGTAAAGGGGTGCAAATCGCCAAAATGGTCGGGAAAATGCCGCGCCACCAGTGCCAGCACCTCTTGGGTAATCGTATCGGGGGGAGGCGCATAAGGGGGCGGTACAGGCAGATCGCGCGGCAGGGATTTGCGATTTTCAGAATCAAAACTCCACTTCCCGCCTTCGGGCCGGCCATCTTTCATCAATATGCCCAGGCGCGCGCGCAAGGCGCGGTAGAAGAACGCCATACGCAGTTGTTGGCGCCCTTGTGCCCAGGCGGCAAATTCAGACCGGGTACAGAGAAAGCGCGTGTCCTCGATGAATGTCACGCCCAGGCGGCTGAGCCTTTCCCACACCCGGTATGCGCCCGGCCAGGTGGCGATTATGGCGTGCGGATTGTGCCGGGCGCGGGCGCGCGCGATTTCAGATTCAAAATCATGCGTGTTCGCCGGATCGTCGAGCGTGATATAATCCACATGCCACCCCGCCCGGCGTAAATCCTGGGCGAAATGGCGCATCGCTGCAAACAGAAACGCGATCTTTTTTTTGTGATGGCGCGGCCTGACCGCTTCCTCGCGGACCTCCATCATCAAAATCACATCCCGTGCCTTATCGGCCAAACGCAGGCTGGGAAGGCCAAGGCTGAGTTGATCGGCAAAGACGGGAAACAGACGGCTCATGCCGGCTTGTTGTCGAGGCGCCGTCACCAAGGCAGGCGCAGCCCGCCCTCTAGGGCGGCGAGGCAAATACAGCCTTGCGGGCCAGCGCAAGGCTGGTGGCTGAGATGCTCATCGGCTTCGGCCAAATCGCCGGCCTCGTAATGCCCCGTTGCATCGTAAAACCCGCCATGCAGCACCTGGGTAAATTCAGCGCCGCCATGGCTGTGCGTGATCACACGCCGGTTTGGGGCGACCCGCAGGAGCATGACATTGGCCTCCGGCGCCCAGGGCAAGCGCACCCGGCTATAACGCAGCCCGCGCCCAAGCCATAGCCAGCGCCCGATCCGGGTACCGTGCAGGGCAGCGGGCAAGGTCAGGCCAAAGGGCTGGGGCAAGGGCGTTTGGCGGCGTGGCGCCGGTGGCGCGGGAGTGTCAAGTTGGGCCAGGGTGCGGGCGAAGGCATCTGGCGCAAGGGGCTCTGGCGTTAGGGTTTCCAGCAGCGCACCGCCCAGCGCGTCTAACGTGGCGGCCTCGGCCTGGCAGTGCGGGCAGCCTTGCAGATGTGCCATAACAACCAGCGCGCGTCCGGCCGGTAAGGTGCCGGCGCTGTAGGCCAGAAGGGTTTCGGGGGCGGGATGATGTTGGATCATGGCGCGTCCTCGAGCAGGTCGCGCAGCTTTGCCAGGCCTAGGCGGATCCGTGATTTCACGGTGCCGAGCGGCAGGTTGAGCGCGCGGGCAATCGCGGTGTGGGGGGTGTCGGAGAAGAAGGAAAGTTGCACGATTTGTCGTTGCTCGGGGCCCAGGGCGGCGAGGGCCTTGTGCAGGCGGGTGGCGCGCTCGGCCGTGAGGAGCAGCGTTTCAGCCGAGGGCGCTTGTGGCTCCTCCGCTGGGTCTGGCGCGGCTGGCAGGTCGCGCTGCCGCCGGGCATGGTCGATCCGCGCGTTGCGGGCAATGGCGAACACCCAGCTGGCGGCACCGGCAATGGCCGGATCAAAATGGTCGGCCTTGCGCCAGACCGCGAGCATGACCTGCTGTGTTACCTCCTCGGCCGCCGCGGGCGTTAGCCCGGCACGGCGCAAATAGGCTTTGACCCTGGGCGCAAAATATTTGAACAGCGCGGCGAAAGCGGTGCGATCCTGCGCGCTGGCAACGCGCGCGATCAGCGCAGCTAAGGCCGCGCCGTTGGGCGGCGGGGCGTTGACCTCTGTCACCACCACGGCCCGCGTGGTGGCGGCAAGGAAAAAATAGAGCGGTGCATCTGTCGCATTCACATGATCTTATACGCAAGCGGGCGGAAACTGGATCACTTGATTGATCCATGGCGGGGCTGGTGGCGTAAGAATGAACATGAAGGACGAAATCACTCAACCCGCCGGTCCGCGCATTGCCGTGATTGGCGCCCATGGCGCCATTGGCGGCGCCTTGGTGCGGGAGTTGGCCGCGCGGGGCGGCGCTGAAATTCATGCCCTCTCGCGTCAGCCAGGCGTGGCGGATGGGCCGGTTATACCCGGCTTTGCCGATAGTCTGGACGAAGCCAGCCTGGCCGCGGCGGCCGCGCGGATTGGCCGTGACGGTCCGCTCGATACCGTTATTGTCGCCACGGGGCTTTTGCATGCCAGCGGAATCCGCCCCGAGAAGGCCCTGCGCGAGATCGACGCCGCCGCGTTCGCAACGGTATTCGCCGTTAATTGCACTGGCCCGGCCTTGGTGATGAAGCATTTTCTGCCCTTGCTGGCGCGCGAGCGTCCCGCGCGTCTGGCGGTACTCTCGGCCCGGGTGGGCAGTATTTCCGATAACCGCAAAGGCGGCTGGTACGCCTACCGGGCCTCCAAGGCGGCGTTGAACATGGTGGTGCGTAGCGCGGCGATTGAAATGGCGCGGCGCGCGCCGCTGGCGGCGGTGTGGCGTTGCATCCGGGCACGGTGGATACGCCGCTTTCGCGTCCGTTTCAGTCCTTTGTGCCGGTGGGGCACTTAATGGCGCCAGAGCAGGCGGCGCACCGTCTGGCCGATGTGCTGGCGGGCATCGGCCCCGACCAGAGCGGCCGCATTTTCGCGTATGATGGCCAAGAGATTATGCCCTGAGTGCTGGGTCTAGCGCGGCGTATCCGCGAGCCGTACCGTGGCCTCATCGCGCCGGAGCGCCGGTATGGTTCAAGGCGGATGGGGAGGTGGCCATGCGGCGATTCCAGCGATCATGAGGTTGAGTTTACCGGCCGGCGAGCACATGGCCAGCGAGCGCGGCCAGCGCGGTTGCGAACATGCCCCAGCAAAGATCTGAAATTGTAATGATGGCGGGCCAGCCGCGCAAGGTAGCCTGATTTGTCAGGTCGTAGGTTGCATAAGCGATAAGACCAAAACATGCCCCCCGCAAGGCGACATTGACCAGACGCTGCGTGGCCACGGCGGGCATGATCGCGAACATGACGATGCCGCCAATATACAGCACGTAGAACAGCAAAGCGGGCGTGACGCGCACGGTGTCGGCCATGAGGTTTTGCAATAGCGGCTTATAGAGGCGCGGCCCCATGAAACTGAGCCAAAGCGCGTCCAAGCAGATGAACACGAAGCCAGCCCCAAGATAGGCTTTAAGATATGACATCATCAGCGGATCACCTTATCCAAGATATTCATAGAGCCCGACATCGATCAGCCCGGTTCTGAACCCGGCCTCGCAATAACAAAGATAATACAGCCACAAACGCTTGAAGCGCTCATCGAAGCCCATGGCGGCAAGGCGGGGCCAGGCGGCCAGAAACCGTGTCCGCCAGGCCGCGATGGTGAGCGCGTAGCTGTCACCAAAATGCATGACCCTAGCTGGAACCAGGCCGACATTTTTCGCGTGAATGGCGATATGGGCCCGGGCCGGCAGCATTCCGCCCGGGAAAATATGGCGCTGGATGAAATCCGGGTTGGCGCGGTAAGCGCCAAAACGCGCGGCATCGATGGTGATGACCTGCAGCACGGCCTTGCCGCCTGGCTTTAGCCGGTCTCGCAAGGCGCGGAAGTAAGCGGGCCAATAGGCCTCGCCCACGGCCTCCAGCATTTCAATCGAGACAATCCGGTCGTAGCGTGCGGTTTCATCGCGGTAATCGCGCAAGGCCAGATCGACGGTGCCGTCCAGCTCGTGGCGCGCGATGAGTGCCCGCGCATGGGCAAGCTGGGCGGGTGAAATCGTCAACCCCGTGACCTGGGCTCCCAATGCACCCAGCAATTTGCTCAACGCCCCCCAGCCGCAGCCAATTTCCAAAACCGTGCCGCGCGGCGGCAGATCCAGCCACTCGGCGATCAAGGCCAGCTTGTGCAATTGCGCCGCGTCGAGACTCTCGCCCGGGTGGCGGTAGAGCGCCGAGGAATAAAGCATCTGCGGATCGAGCCAGGCTTCGTAAAACGCATTGCCCAAATCGTAATGCGCCATGATGTTGCGGCGCGCGCCCTTGCGGGTATTCGCGTGCAGCGCGTGGCGCAGGCGGTGCAGTAGCCGCAGGGGCCAGGCCGGCGCATGCGCGGTGCTAAAATTCTGCGCCGCGAGTGTGAGAAAATGAGTCAGGTCGGGGCTGGACCATTCCCCCCGCAGGAAGCTTTCGGCAAACCCCTCATCGCCGCCCAGCAGCAAGGCGCGCACGGCCCCCCACTCATGCAGCACAAGCTTGGCCGTGACCCCTGGCAAGGGGCCAGATTGTACCAGCACCTCGCCTTCTGGCGTAGTGCAGGCCAATGTTCCGTAGCGCAAGCTGGCCAGCATCCGCCGCAGCAGGCTAATCCGCCACGCGGCGGGCCGCCGGGCGTGGCGGGACGGCCATGTGGCGATAGGCGCGGCTTTGCTCATGATGCGGGCTCCGTATTGGGCGGGGGAAAAGAAACAGGCTCGGCTGGTAAGGGCGGGCGTGGCCGTAAGGCGATCTTCTTCAGCCATAATTTCAGCGCTTCCCAATGAATCGCGGCAAGGACCTTAAGACCCAGAAAAGGCATGGCGGCGGCGGCGCGAAGCAAGGCGGTATCTGTTAGCGGCTGGGCCGGGCCGGCCATGGTGGTGCGCAAGATCACGCCTTGTGCATCCTCCACGGCAATGTGCAACCCCATGGATTCTCCTGGCGGATGCAGGGAAAAACGATATCGTAGATCCATGTCCATGAAGGGGGAGACATAAAAAACCTTGGCGCATTGCTGGCGTACGGACGGGCCTTCATCGGTCACGGGCAATAAGTAACCATGGCGCTGGCCGAACGTGTTGTTCACCTCATACAGCACCGCGCGCAGGCTTCCGTTGTGGTCGTGGCACAAAAACAGGCTAATCGGGTTGAAGGCATGGCCTAGAAAGCGCGGCATGGTCAGCAGCAAAATCCGCCCCCCCGCATCCGCCAGCCCCGCCTTGGCCAGTTGCGCGCGTATGGCGCCGGGTAGATCGGCGGTTGCGGCGCCATAGTCGCGCTCGTGAAAGCTGAACAGGTTGAAACGGTTATGGGAGAGCAGCCGCCGGCGCGGCGGGGTTTCGATATCCAGTAGCAGATAGACCGTGTTGTACCGCAAATGATGATGGCGAGGGCGCAAGCGCGTGTGGGTCACCAATATTTTGTAAAGCGCGTTCATGCGGCCCCTCCTGGGGCGGTCCGGTGGATGCGCCCGGATTCATCGGCCACGTTCCAAGGGCGCCGCACGCCGCCCAGCTCCTCGGCCACAGCCAGCCCGGCTTGCAGCCCATCCTCATGGAACCCCGCCCCAAAATAAGCGCCGCAAAACCATAGCCTGTCCGCGCCCTGCAAGGACCATAAAGCCCGTCCCGCCCGCAAGGCGGCCAGGTCGAACACGGGATGTTCGTAAATCTGGCGCAGCAGCCCGTCAGCGGGCTGAACGGGCGGATTGAGGGTTACAAACCAATTTTGCCGGGTGGGCAGGGTCTGCAATTTATTCATCCAATAGGTCACGCTGACTGGCGCGCTTGCGCCGCGTTTCCCGGTATAGTTCCAGGCCGCCCAGGCCGCCTTGCGGCGGGGCATGAAACGCGTATCGTTATGCAGCCAGGTTTCGTTACGGGTATAGCGGAAGGCGCCGAGCAAGGCCTGTTCGGGCGGGCTGGGGGTGGCGATGAGCCGCAGCGCGGTATCGGCATGACAGGCCAGAACCGCCTGGTCGAAGCGCGCGGTATCGCCGCTTTTATCGCGCACCATGATCCCCGCCTTGGTGCGCCGTACCTCGCATACGGCGTGATCCGCGCGGATCACGCCATTAAAGGCCTGCCGCAGCCGCGCCACATATTCGCGCGCGCCCCCCGTAACCGTGCGCCAAACCGGGCGGTTGGCCAGTTTCAGCAAACCGTGATTGTCGCAGAAACGCACAAAGGCGGCGGCGGGCAGATCGCCCGCCTGTTCGCCCGGGCAGGACCAGATGGCCGCGATCATCGGGTAGAGATGGTCTTCGGCAAAGGCCGCGCCATAACCGCCCTGGCGCAGGAAATCGCGCAGGCTCATCTCCTGTTCGCGGGCCACCGCGCCGGGAGCCGCGCGGTAAAAGCGCACCAGGTCGCGCAGCATGGCAAAGAAGCGCGGGCTGAGCAGGTTGCGTTTTTGCGCGAACAAGGCCGCCAGATTGCTGCCCGCATATTCGAGAGTTGGGTTCTCCAGCGAGACGGAAAAGGACATGTCGCTGGCTTGTGTGGCAACGCCAAGATGCTTGAACAAGGCGGTGAGGTTGGGATAGGCTGGCTCATTATAAACGATAAAGCCCGTATCGACCGGCACGCCGCCAGCTTCCACCGTATGGCTATGGCCGCCGAGGCGGGCTTCGGCCTCGTACAGCGTTACGTCGTGGCGGTGGGATAATAGCCATGCCGCCGCAAGCCCGGAAATGCCCGCGCCAATCACCGCAATCCGTTGCGTACCGCCATGATCGGCCATTCCCTCTGCCCCCACCACTTGGTCTACAATAGACAATATGCGTGGCGGCTTGATTTGGATCAGCGCCGGTTAAAAAAAACAGGCCCGTCCGGCCATGGGTGATCCAAGGGCCGTGGGCGCGCGTACCCAAGGGGTGTGAAATCCGATGACACATCTTGGCCCTCGCCGCCACGAACAAGCTGGAGCTGCGCATGAATCTTGCCTCCCATATGGTTAACGCGGCGGAAACCCTGCCCTTGCCCGACCCCGTGCTGCGATTTGGCATCAACAGGCTGGTGGGCCGGACTCAGCGCCACTTCGCCAACCGGCCCGCGGGGACGGATATGTTCGCCGCGCAAATGACCGCCCGCCCGATCGCCGAACATACCGACGCGGCCAACCGCCAGCATTATGAATTGCCGCCGGCGTTTTTTGGTTTGGTTTTGGGGCCGCACCGTAAATATTCCTGCTGTCTTTACCCCACGGGCGATGAAACCTTGGAAGAAGCCGAGCTGCATGCGCTGGAGGACACCGTGGCCCATGCCGATTTGGCCGATGGGCAGGATATTCTTGAGCTGGGGTGCGGCTGGGGGGCGATGTCCTTGTTCATGGCGAAACGCTTTCCGCGCGCGCGGATCACGGCGGTTTCCAACGCCGCTGCCCAGCGCCGGTTCATCGAGGCCCAGGCCCGCGCCCTGGAATTGAACAATCTGTATGTCATCACCGCGGATATGAATGCATTTGAGCCAGGGCAGACATTCGACCGCGTGGTCTCGGTGGAGATGTTCGAGCATATGGCCAATTGGCCTGGTCTGCTGCTGAAAATTCGTGACTGGCTGAAGCCGGGTGGCAAATTGTTCATGCATGTCTTCGCGCATGAATCGCATCCTTACCGTTTTGATTATACGGATAAGGCGGATTGGATCGCCCAGTATTTTTTCACCGGCGGCATCATGCCCAGCCATGATCTGATCACCGCCTTTTCCGATCTCTTCACGCTTGCCCAAGATTGGCGCTGGAGCGGCGTGCATTATCAGCGCACGGCCCAAGATTGGCTGCGCAATTACGACCGCGAAGCCGCGGCCATTCGTGGCATCATGAAGAATGTTTATGGTGCCGATGCCGCGATCTGGTTCCGGCGCTGGCGGCTGTTCTTTCTCGCGACGGCGGGGCTGTTTGGCCATAAAGGCGGCGGACCATGGGGGGTGAGCCACTATCTGCTTACGCCGGTGGCATGATTATTTGCTTGTATGCGGGGCTTTTGGTTACCCTGGCCATGCTCATCGCCTGGATTGTGCAGTGGCGTGCGGGCAATGCCGGGTGGGTGGATGTGTTTTGGACCTTTTCCACTGGCGCCGCCTTGGCCGCGGTGGCGCTGGCCGCGCCTGGGGTGATGTGGCGGCATTGGTGTCTGGCCGCGTTGCTGCTGGTTTGGTCCGTGCGTTTGGGGGGACATGTGGCCTGGCGGGTGGCGACGGGCCCCGAAGACACCCGTTATGCCCAGATGCGCGCGGCGGCGCCGTCTCGATTCCAAGCGCGCATGTTCTGGCTGATTATCGGCCAGGGGCCTGTTTCGGGGCTGCTCGCGCTTTCCGTTTACCAGGCTGCGGCACAGCCCGAGGCGGCCATTACGGGCGGTGATGTGGCGGGTCTTGGCGTGCTGCTGGCGGCCTTGGCGGGTGAGGCGCTGGCCGATTGGCAGCTGCGGGCCTGGCGCGCCGATCCGGCGCATCGCGGCGGTATTTGTGAAATCGGCCTATGGTCCTTATGCCGCCATCCTAACTATTTATGCGAGGCCTTGATCTGGCTTGCCTATCCGCTGATCGCCGTTTCGCTCCAGCGTCCGGCGAGCTGGCTCGCCTTTGTCGCCCCGGTTCTGATGTTTCTGGTGTTGCGCTATTTAACCGGCGTGCCCCCTGTGGAGGCGGCCATGGCGGCCTCGCGGGGGGAGGCTTACCGGCTTTACCAGGCGCGCACCAGCGCCATGCTGCCGCGCTGGCCACGGCGGAGTTAGCGGCGGCGGGGTCAGCGCTCTCTTGCCGGGTCTCCCGATGCTTTGAACGCGCGGGTGGGGGTCTAACCCAAACGGGTTATGCGGTTGCGCCGTGCAAGCGGTAAACCTGCCTCATCAAACGCCAAGGCAAAATCAATTGCGGGAGAGTGACGGCATGAAATTTTCGATTATCTATGAAGCGCAGATGGTTGACGCAAGCCGCGCGAATGAGCGCGACGTGTTTCTGCAAATCGTCGAACAAGCTAAATATGCGGAAGAGAAAGGTTTTGACTGTATCTGGTGTGTTGAACATACGGCGCTGACACAATATGCGCATATGTCCGCGCCGGAGACGGTGCTGGCCTTTATCGCGGGCGCCACAAGCCGGATCCATGTCGGCCATGGCGTTGTCTGCCTGCCGCCGGCGATGAACCACCCGATCAAGGTGGCTGAACGGGTTGCCACGCTCGATATCCTCTCGAAGGGGCGGCTGCATTTTGGCGTCGGCAAGGGGGGAACCCAGCAGGAAGCCGGTGCTTTTGGCTATAATCTCGAAGAGCTGGGGCCGATGATCGATGAATCGATGTACCTGATCCCGAAGATCATGGTCCAAGATGAAATCGAGCATGATGGTAAATTTATCAAGATTCCTCGCCGGCCCATTCACCCCAAACCCTACCAAGACCCGCATCCACCCATGTACATGGCCTGCACGCGCGAGGCGACGCTGGTCACCGCCGGTGAACGCGGGCTGGGGGCGCTGGTGCTGGGCTTCTCGGGGCCCGAAGAGATCGCTAAGAAGAATGCCGTATACCGCGACGCGTTCCGCAAGCGCCGGGCCGAGAATCAGGTTGGGTTCCGCCCCACCGAACATTTGGCGGCCCTGTGCGCCGCAACCGTGCTCGATGACCGCGAGAAAGCCCGTAAGATCGGCCTGCGCGGGCAGCGGTTTTTCGCTGAATCGATCGCCTATTGGTACCAGGGCGGCCCCAAGCCCACGGTGGATGAGGCGCTAACTGCGGAGCAGCAGGCGGCCATCATTGAAAAAGGCCGGCAGCAGACGATTGCCTATTTGTCGGAAGAGGCTATTCCGGTCGGCGATGAGCATCTCTCCAACTACACCATCGCGCAGGACGCGTATGGTACACCCGATGATTGCATCCGCTATGTTCAGCGGTTGATCGATGCCGGTGCGGATGAGGTGTTGTTCATTTTCCAGATGGGCGGCATTCCGCACGAGGTGATCATGGAAACCATTCGCAACATTGGCGACAAGGTTATTCCGCATTTTCGCGCGCAAGCCAGCGCAAAGCGGGCGCCCGCGCCCGCCACCGCCGGTTAAGGGCTGGCTGATTACGGGCCGACCCCCTATGTATAACGCATGGGGGGCGCCATTGATCAGGATTTTTCCAACCTCCTCGCCCGGCTCTATGCCGGGATCGGGGAGGAGACGCCATGGCGCGCGTTTCTCGAGGCTTTGGCGCAATGGATGAATGCGCGCTTTGCGACGCTCATCATTTCCGCCGAGGGCAAAAAAGTGCCCGCCACCTTTGTCACGCCTGGCAGCGACCCGCTCATTGATTCCGATTACGCGCAGCTCCTCTTCGCCGAGGATCCCTTCCAGGGCCTGCCCGAGGGGCAGGTAACCAGCTACGAGGAATTCATGGCCGCGCTGCCCGCGCATGAATTCGGCGATTACCGTAAAACCGTGCATATGATTGGCTACGACCAGGTGTTGGGGTTGGATTTGCGCTTTGCCCAGCATTTTGAGGCCCGTTTCCGCGTGAGCCGGCATAACACGCAGCCTGCCTTTACGGTCCGCGAGCGCGCGCGGCTGCAGGCGCTTGTGCCGCATTTGCGGATTGCCGTGAATCTATTTGAAAAACTTCAATTCGCCGGGGCGCAGCATGGCGTGTTCTATAGCGCCGCCGAAGGGTTGGGGCTGGCCGTGCTGCTGCTGGACCGCGATATGCGCATTGTCAGCAGCAACATGCTGGCCGATGAAATTCTGCAACAGGCCGAGGGATTGCGCCGGCGTGGCGATGTCTTGATGTTCAGCGCGCGCGAACATCAGGCCGCGATTACCACATTGCTGGCCACCGATACGGGTGTGAGCCGGTTCCGTCTCAAGCGGCCGGCCCATGGCGACTTGATGGTAACGGCGCGCCCCGTGGATTTGCGGGCGATCCATGCCGGGGCCGGTGCGCTGGCGCTGTTTTTTGTCCGCCCCGGGGGGGAAACCACAACCGATCCGCAAGCCTTGCAGGCGTTCTTAGGCCTTACCGCTGCCGAGGCACGTTTGGCCGCGGTGCTGGCTGAAGGTTTAACCCTTGTGGAGGCGGCCAAAAAACTAGGTATTGCGCATAACACGGCCAAGGCGCAGCTCAGCGCCATTTTTGGCAAAACAGGCGTGCACCGCCAAACGCAGCTCATGGCGCTGATGGCCTCGATCGGCGGCTAAAACGGTTCAACCATTCTCCAGCGCCGGGTTGATCTCAAGGGCAAGCTTGCCGCCCACATGGCCTTGCTCAAGCCGCTCATGCGCTTGCGCCACCTCGCCCATCTTATAGAGCGCGGTTAGTTGGGGCTTGACCTGCCCCGCCGCGGCGAATTGCGCCAGATGCGTTAGCTGTTCGGGCAGGCGGGCAATGGCGCGCATGTTCGATTCGATGAAAACGCCATGCGCCTTGGCCGCGGCGATTTGCGCGGGGCTGGCAGCCGAGATTAAGGTCTCGATCTCGACATAGATGCCGCCGGGGCGGACCAGGGCGGTGGCCTGGGGCAGCAGGCTGTCGAGCCCGACGGCATCAAGCACGAGATCCACGCCATCGGGGCAGGCGCGGCGCACCGCCGCCACCACGTCTTGCGTGTGATAATCGATGGCTTCGGCCCCCAGGCTTGTGACGTAATCCGCGTGCGGCGCCGAGCAGGTGGCAAGGCTGCGTGCGCCAATGGCGCGGGCGATTTGAATGGCCATGGAGCCAACGCCCCCCGCGCCGCCATTGATCAGCACGGTCTGCCCGCGCGTGAGGCCGCCGACATCCAGCAGGCCACCTAGCGCGGTGGTACCGGCGGTGGGTAAGATGGCGGCTTGCGCGAGTGAAAGCCCCGTCGGCACGGGGGCGAGCATGGCGGCGTCGGTAATGGCATATTCGGCATAGGCGCCGTTCATGCCTTGCCCCTGTTTTGACGTGCCAAACACCCGTGCCCCTGGTTTAAAAGCGGTTACTCCCGGGCCCGTGGCATCGACGATTCCCGCCAGGTCAAACCCCAGCACAAAGGGAAATATGTAGGTAATATACTTGGCGAGCCGCCCTTGCCGCGTTTTCCAATCGGCCGGATTCAGGCCGGCATAGGCAATTTTCACCCTGACCTCGCCAGGCCCGGGCTGCGGTAGCGGCAGGTCGCCTTCGTGCATGACGTCGGGGCCACCAAATTCATTGATGATGATCGCGCGCATGGCCGTATTCATCCCGCCATGAGTTGCAAGGAGGAGGTGTCCGGCGGTTCGGCCAAGGCCGCCATCACCGGCCCGAAGGCCGCCTTGCCCAGCGCCGCGCCGCCAGCCTTGTGGGCATCGGCATCGTGCCAACGTTCAATGAACACAAATCGCGCCGGCGCACCGGTGTCGCGCAGCAGCAGCACCCCCTCGCACCCAGCCAGCGGCAGGATTTGCTCGCGCAGGGCGCGCAGTGCCGTGGCCAGCGCCGTGTCTTGCCCTGGTTTTGCCGTCATGGTGTAATGCTTTATAAAGGACATGTTCGACCTCCCGGTTTGTGGCGGTTTACCCTGGTCGGGCGCCGCGTTTCTTGAAATAATCAGGCGTATAACCGCCCGGCTTGGCGGCCTTTACACAAATACATAATGAGTTATAATTTTATGGAAAGCCGACATGGCCGCCATAAAAGCCGCTTTTGTTGGTCACCACGCGCCTCCCCTTGCTGTGGCAAACAGGTTTGAGGGAAGGTTTTAACAGGTTTCTGGTTTTTTGTAACGTAGCCAGACAAGTTCTGGCGGGGAGGATAATATGAGACTCGAGGGCAAGGTTTGCATTATTACGGGTGCCGCCAGTGGCGTGGCCAAGGGTGTGGCTGTGGCGTTTGCCAAGGCCGGCGCCAAATTGCTGATTGCCGACCGCAACGAGGCGCAGGGCCGCGAAACCGAGGCCGAATTAAAGGCGCTGAACACGCAGGTGCGGTTTGTGCCCATCGATCTGGCCTGCCACGATCAGCTGGGGCAAATCGTCGATGCCGCGATTGAATCCTTTGGGCGGCTGGATGTGCTGGTGAACGCCGCTCAGGCCTCGCGCATGATGCCCATTGCCGAACTGACGCAAGAAGCGGCCCGTTTGTCGTTCGATACGGGGTTTTGGCCGACATTGCTGCTCATGCAGCATGCCTATCCGCATCTGAAGGCCACACGCGGCTCGGTGATTAATTTTGGCAGCGGTGTCGGCTTCACCACGCCGCCCACCCAGGGGTCTTATGCCGCCGCCAAAGAGGCCATTCGCGCGATTTCCAAAACCGCCGCGCTGGAATGGGGCGCGCAGGGCATCCGGGTTAATATCATCTGCCCGTTCGCCAATTCGCCCGGCGTGCAGGACTGGGCCAAGCACGCGCCGGAAAGCTATGCCGAGAATATCTCCCGCGTGCCGCTGCGCCGCATTGGCGATTGCGAGACCGATATTGGCGCCGCGGCGGTTTTCCTGGCCAGCGATGATGCCAGCTATATTACAGGCCATACCCTTATGGTCGATGGCGGTCTGACCCGCCCGGCGTAAGCCAGGTCCAGCCGCCAGGTTCAGCGCTTGGTCAACAAGACCGTATGCACACATACGGTCTTAAACGGTTAGAATTCTCTGATAGGACTGGAAAATAAATCTCATGAATTCATCAAGCGGAAAATTAAGCGGCAGGACGGCCCTTATCACCGGTGGTGGACAAGGCGTTGGCCGTGGAATTGCGCGATGCCTTGCCCAAGCTGGTGCCAACGTTGTAATCGCCCAAAGAAATGCTGAGCAGGGTGAAAGCGAAGCCAAAGACTTGCAAGACAGCTTTGGCGTCAAGGCGTCTTATATACAGACAGACGTGACCAAGCCCGAAGATATCGAGCGCATGGTGGCTTTTACGCAAGAGACGTATGGCGCCCTCGATATTCTGGTGAATAATGCCGGCGGCAGCCGGGCCAAGCGCCTTGAAAACACCACCGATGCGGATATGGAGCGGTGGTTTAACGTGAATTATTGGGGCACGTTTCGGGCTATGCGCGCGGCCTTCCCGGGCATGAAAAGCCGCGGCTGGGGGCGTATTATCAATCTCGCCTCGCTCAATGGCGTGAACGCTCATATGTATACGGCACCGTATAATGCCAGCAAGGAAGCAGTGCGCGCGCTCAGCCGGACCGCCGCCGTGGAGTGGGGTGCGCATGGTATTACCGTGAATATTATTTGCCCCGCCGCCGCGACCCCGGCCTCGGAAGCGTATTTCGAGGCCAATCCTGAGATGCTGAAGAAAACGCTAGAAGAAATTCCCTGCCGTAAATTGGGTAATTCCGAGCGCGATGTCGGGCCGGTTGCGGTGTTCCTGGCCAGTGACGACAGCGCTTATCTGACGGGTGAAACATTCTTTGTTGATGGCGGCGCGCACATTAACGGCGTAACCTGGCGCCCTTATATTGGCGACTAAGAAAAAAGGGCCTGCCTGATGAAGGCAGGCCCTTTGTTCAGGACAGGAACTTCTGCAATTCACTTATGAATTGTTCAGGCTGGTTATGTTGCGGCCAATGCCCCGATTTGGGGAACGAGACAAAGCGGGCGTTCTGGAAATAATCAACCGTGCCATCGAGCGCTGGATCGGCGCCCCAGCTTTCCTCGCCGCGCATGAGTAGAACCGGACAGGAAATCTGGCGGTAAAGATACCGCAGCTGCTCTTCGGTGAAATCAATCGGCGTCATCGAGCGCACATAATCATCGAATTTCCATGACCATGTGCCGTCATCATTGGCGACGACACCATGATGCGTGAAGTGCGCGGCTTGTTCGGCCGTGAGATGCGGGTTTTCCTTCATCATGCGGCGTACGGCATCTTCGACTGTTTTATATTTGCTTCTCTTCTTGTGTTCTATTTTCTGCCGCTCATCGATCCAGTTGCGCCAGATCTCATCGATTTGATGCGCGGCGATATATTGCGCGACTTCCGGTGGCATGCCCACACCTTCGATCACGACCAGTTTTTTGACCATATGCGGATACAAGGCCGCATATCTGGTCGCGATATATCCGCCAAGCGAATGTGCCACGATATAAACTGGATCGCGGCTCACCTGTTGGATCATCTGCACGAAATCGTACAAATAAAACGCCACCGAATAGACGCCATCGGGCGACCAGTCGGAATCGCCATGGCCGCGCAAATCGGGGACAATCACATGCCAGTCCTTGCTCAAGACCTGAGCAATGAAATCCCAGCTATGCGCGTGATCGCGATTGCCGTGCTGAAGGATCAGGATTGGGGCGCCATGATTGCCCCAATCCAGATAACGGATCTTTAGATTTTGCGATATGAAGGCATGGGATGTGGGATTTGCCCCCGCTATTTTGGTTGGCCCGACCGCAGGCGTGTCATGCTTCATGGAGATGCCTTCTTTATAGCCCGCGCAACGTTGCGTAGCGCTCGAGGCAGAAGGCGCTGTCGCCCAGCAGGCTGGCGGCCCGTTGCGCGCGTTTCAGGTAAAGGCCGATATCAAACTCATCAGTCACCCCGATACCGCCATGCAGCTGCACGGCTTCGGCCGTGACATGGCGCGCCGTGGTGCTGAGCTTGGCTTTTGCCATAGCTGTCAGGCGCGGGGCCTCGGCGGGCATTTCATCCCATGCCCACGCGGCCTTGGCCACGATTGAACGGGAGATTTCAAGATCGCCAAAGAGCAGGGCGGCGCGGTGCTGGAGGGCCTGGAACTCACCGATCACGCGTCCGAACTGTACGCGCGTTTTAAGATAATCAACCGTCCGGTCGAATGCCTCTTGCGCGGCGCCGAGCATTTCCGCCGCCAGATGCAGGCGGCCCGCATCCAGGATACGGGTGAGCAGCGCCGTGGCGTCGGCGCCCTGGCACAGAATGTCGGCCGAGCTGTTATTAAAGGTTATCGTAACGTAAGGCTGACTATCGAGCCCCATCGTGGTTTGCGCCGCGACGGTGGCGTCATGGGCATCGACCAGGAACAGGCCTAGCGCGCCGGCCGTATCGCGCGCGGCCACGATCAGGCGATCGGCGATGTTGCCGTCGATGACATTGACCTTGCGCCCCGAGAGCGTGGCACGTCCGTCCGCGAGGCTGGCCTGTGTGGCGATGGCCTCTGGATTATGGCGCGATGTTTCATCAACAGCGATGGCGACACACAGCGATCCGGCGGCCAGCTTGGCCAGCACGTCGTTGGCTTGGACGGCGTTGCCGCTCTCGCGCAGCGCTAGCGCGCCCATGACCGCAGTCGACAAGAATGGGCCGGTCGTCAGGCTGCGGCCCATCATCTCGCAGACCTGCACGCTGGCAACCATGCCAAGCCCCGCCCCGCCGGCGGTTTCCGGCAGCAAAATACCGGGCAGGCCAAGCTCGGTCATTTCCGCCCACGCGCCACGCGCGGCGGCGGTAAGGTCATGCTCTGCCCGGTTGCGGCGCAGTGTTTTTATCGATTCGAGATCCGCGAACAATTTACCGGCGGACTCACGAATCATCCTGACATCATCAGAAATCAATAAGGACACGATCATTATGCTCCATGGCTATGGATAGCAGGCGGATTGTTAGCCGCCGGGCAATTCGAGGACACGCTTGGCAATGATATTGAGCTGAATTTCCGACGTACCGCCGCCAATTCGGGTGGTAAGGGCATTCAGCCAATCGATGGCCGTGCGGGCCTTCGGTCCTTCAAGATCTTGGCCTGCATTGCCAAGGATTGCCAGCATGAGCTCCTGACGCTTCACATCCAGCTCAGAGCTGTAATATTTCAGCAGCGAGGATTTCGCGCCCAGCTGAACGCCGGCGGCGGCCTCATCCTGGTAGCGTTCGAGCAGGGCATCGAAGGCGGATAGCTCAAGATCCAGGGTCGCGATCTGGCCGCGCAACATCGGCTCGGCGCGCAGGGCCGCGGCATCCATCTCACGCAGGGCGAATTCCGCCGGCAGCTCGGCGCGCGCATGCACGCCGCCGATGGCCTGGCGCTCGAACAGAAGAAGATATTTCGCGACATCCCAGCCGCGGTTGAGCGTTCCGACCAGATTCTCCTTGGGAACTTTCACATTGTCGAAGAAGACCTGCGAAAAATGCTCGTTCCCCGAAATCAGGCGCAGCGGCGAGGCCTGCAGGCCAGGGGTGCTCATGTCGTCGATCAGCAAAAAGCTGATGCCGTCATGGCGGGCCTTGCTGGGGTCGGTGCGCACCAGGCAGAACATGGCGTCGGACAGATGGCCATAAGAGGTCCAGATTTTTTGGCCATTAATCACGAATTCATCGCTGATCAGCTCGGCCTTAGTTTGCAGGCTGACAAGATCGGAGCCGGCATTGGGCTCCGAATAGCCCTGGCACCAGCGCACTTCGCCGCGTACGATGGGGGGAAGATATTTGCGCTTTTGGGCTTCCGTGCCGAACTTCAAAAGCGCCGGCCCCAGCATCCAGACACCCAGGCTGGTTAAGGGCGAGCGGGCGTTGATGCGGGCCATTTCCTCGCGCAAGACCGCGGCCTCGTCCGCGGTGAGCCCGCCGCCGCCATATTCGCGCGGCCATTCCGGCGCCGTCCAGCCTTTTTCGGCCATGCGCGCGAGCCATTGGCGCTGGGCCTCATTCTTAAAGACCCAGCGCTTGCCCCCGAAGCAATGGTCGGCCTCGGTCATCGGGCCGCGCATTTCCGCGGGACAATTGGCGTCGAGCCATGCCCTCACTTCCATCCTGAAGGCATTGGATTCATTCATTTTCTACGCCCCCCCAAAAACATAATGTATTATACTTATCATCCCAAAATTGGGCGCGCAACCCATAACTATTGCGCCAATGGCGCGTGGCGGGATAGGCAAGAGTATGAGTACGAGAGAAAAGAACAAGAATGCAAGGCGTATGGCTATCCTTGATGCCGCGCGCCAGCTGATCCGCGATGCGAAGAGCAACGACTTCTCGATGTCGGAATTGGCGGCCAAGGCAGGGGTGAGCCTGGTGACGCCCTATAATCTGTTCGGCTCAAAATCTGATATTTTGTTGGAAATTGCCCGGACCGATGTTTACCAGCGGGCCACCGACATCACCGCGTTGAGCAAGCAGGGGCTGCCATTTTGGGTGGCGGGAACGGCGCGGCTGCTGGGGCGTATTTTTTATACGAACCGACATTTTTACCGGCGGCTGATTATTACACTGGTCGCGCAGGAGCGCGCGGCCAATTTCCGCGAATTGCTGGAAGTAAATTACCGGCTTTTTGAACAACCCCTGCAAAATCTGTGCGATGCGGGCGCGTTGCCCCAGGGGCCGCCGGTTGATGTGCTGGCACGGCATGTTTCGCGCAGCGTGATCGGCTCCTTGCAGGATTGCCTGAATGAGCGCGGATCGGAAGAACTGCTAAGTGGTGAGTTGGAAGTTGGGCTTAGTTTGCTACTAATGGGGTGTGCCGGTCCGGCCGACCGCAAGGCGCTGCTCAAGCAAATCGCCCCCATAACGGCGGCGCAGGGGCAGAGCTTGTCAAAGTCGGATGGGCCTGTTAATTAAAATCAATTATGATTTTTAGGGTTGGGGATGTATGTCTTTTTTAGACGAACTTGATCAAATCCGCTCTGATCTATCGGGTCCGGGAAAACCTTTTGAATTTACGACGGCGCGGATCGGCGATGTCGATCTGCCGGTATATAAATTCATGCCGCCGAATATCACGCACACGATTTGCCAAGCCAAGCAATTTGGGGCGCGTGAGTTCGTGGTTGATGGCGAGCGGCGCCTGACCTATGCCGATATATTGGGGCAGGCGGGCGGCTTGGCGCGCATTCTGACCGCGCAGTACCATATCGGCCAGGGCAAGCGCGTGGCCGTTGCCATGCGCAATTCGCCGGAATGTATCGTCGCCTATCTGGCGGTGTTGTTGGCGGGCGCGACGGCGGTTGCGGTGAACAGCCGTGGTGCGCGCGATGAAATGCGCCACGCCGTGCAGGATACGGAATGCTCTTTGCTGATCGCTGACGATAAACGGGCGGCTTTGCTGGAGAGCGCGCATCTGTGCGAGATGTTGGTGGCCAAAGGGAGCGTCTTTGAAGGGCGCAACCGTGAGCCGCTGGTCATTGAGCCCGTGGAACCGGAGCCCTCAAGCGTGGCGCCGGATGATGCGGCGCTGATTCTCTTTACGTCGGGGACGACCGGGCGGCCCAAGGGGGCGGTGCTGACGCATCGCAATGTCGGCACCTTTTTGTACGGGCTGCAACATCATGGCGCGACGATGTTGGCCTATGCGGCCCAGCAGGCGAATTGCACGCTCGAGGCGCTGCGCGCGATGCTGCCGCAAACCGCGACCTTTGGTATTTTCCCGCTCTTTCACGTGAGTGGCATTTGCTCTATGGTGCTGGGGGCGATGCAGGGCGGCGGTAAGATCGTCATGCTTGAGCGATGGGACCCGGTGCGTGCGCTGGCGCTCGCGGAACGTGAGAAAATCACCATGTTGCAGGGTCCGCCTTCGGTGCTTTGGGACGTGCTCAACAGCCCGGCCTTCGCCGAGAGCGACCTGCGCAGCCTGACCAATGTCGGGATTGGCGGCCAGGCCACGCCGTTGAACCTGATTGACGCGCTGAACCGCGCGCTGCCCAGCGTGGCCTTGGGCACGGGCTTTGGCATGACGGAGACAACCGGCTCCATCGCCGCCAGCATGGGGCCTGAATTTATGGCCAATCCAAAGTCCGCGGGCCGGATCATGCCCGGCGTCTTGGTGCGCGTGCTTGATGAGCATGGGCATGAGGTGCCGCAAGGCGGTGTCGGCGAGATCTGGGTGCGCGGCGCCCTGGTTATGGCGGGCTATTGGAACAATCCCGACGCCAATGAAGAGGTGCTCGTGGATGGATGGCTGCGCACGGGCGATATCGGCTTTGTTGACCAGGACCGCTACATCACCATCGTTGATCGTAAGAAGGATGTGGTGATTCGCGGCGGCGAGAATATTTACTGCGCCGAGCTCGAGCGTGTTTTCCAATCCTTCCCTGGTGTTTTCGAGGTGGCTGCGTTTGGCGTGCCCGATGAGCGCTGGGGCGAGCGCGTGGTGCTGGCGGTTGTGCCGCAGCCGGGTGAGACGCTCGCGGTCGATGAGATTTTGGCGCATGGCGCCAGCCGGTTGGCTGACTATAAACGCCCCTCGGAGGTTTTCTTCACCCCGCCCTTCGAGCGCAACGTGGTTGGAAAAATCGACAAGATTAAGCTGCGCAAAGCTTATCTCGAGAGACAATAACGCTTTAATTTTAGGGAATGACACGATGTCTTATTTAGATGGCGGCAAAGTGATCGATTTGATGTTCGGTTTGCCGGATGTCGGGGCGTTGAACGCGGCTTATGAATCCTTCAAGCCGCTCTACCGCGACCCCAAGGCCCGCAACTATAAAATGCCGGCCCAGTACATGTTCAAGTCGATCCCCGATATTGGTGAGTTGAAGGATCCTGTCGGCTGGGCCGTTGAGCAGATGGACAAGTTCAACATCGAGCGCGCCCTGATCGGGATTGATCCGAACTCGGACCTGCCGCGTGTCGCCCGCGACCGCTTCCCCGACCGCTTTATTTTCGATGTGCCGGTTGATCCGAATCACGGTGTCGACGAGGTTCGCCGCCTGAAGGCCTTGACCCGCGAATATGATGTGCGCTCGGTCAGCGTCTTTCCGTGCGGGTGCAATCCGCAGGTGCCAATCAACGATAAACGCCTGTTCGTGACCTATGCGGCCTGCGTGGAGCTGGGGCTGCCGATCTTCGTGAATGTGGGCGTGCCGGGGCCGTTGGTGCCGATGGCGCCGCAAATGGTCGAGCTGGTCGATGAGGTCTGCTGGTTCTTCCCCGAGCTGAAATTCATCATGCGCCATGGGGCCGAGCCGCACCAGGACATGGCCGTGAAGCTGATGCTGAAATGGCCAAACCTGTTCTATTCCACCAGCGCGTTCGCGCCCAAGCATTATCCGCGGGCCATCATCAACTACGCCAATACCCGCGGCGCGGATAAAGTCATGTATGCGGGCTACTTCCCAATGGGGCTGTCGCTGGAGCGGATTTTCTCGGATATGCGCAATGTGCCGTTTAAGCCGGAGGTCTTGGAGAAGTTCCTCTACGGCAACGCCAAGCGCGTTCTGGGGCTGTAAGGTAACGCCAAGGGGCGCGGCAACATTGGGGCCGCGCCCCTTTTATTTTCGTTGACGTTATTTTGGATATTAGTATAATGCATTATACTAATATCGCGCCAACCGAGCGGCAGTCCGCCCTGTCCGGCACGATATGGTGGCGAGGCGCGTATGGTTTCGTGATTGATCCAACCCGCCGCAAATAAGCCGGCTAGGCCGGTTGGCACTGACGTAATTTTTGAGGAGACGACGCAAATGGATCAGCAAAGCGCCCAGGACGCGCGCACCGCGCCCGTTGCGGTTTGGAGCATTCTTGAGAAGATGACGCCCGAGCAGAAGGTGGCTTGGCGTATTGCCGATGTAACCGGCAACCCGGCCTCCAAGGAGCGCGGTACCGAGGATCTGCCCTTCCCGTATGGCTGGTACGCGGTTTGTTATTCCGATGAGCTGGCCGTGGGGCAGGTGAAGCCGATGCGCTATTTCGCCCGCGAGCTGGTGGCGTGGCGTGGCGAAGATGGCCAGGCGCGCGTGCTCGATGCCTATTGTAAACATTTGGGCGCGCATATGGGTCATGGCGGCAAGGTCAATGGTAATTTGCTGGAATGTCCGTTTCATGCTTGGCGGTATGATGGCACGGGCAGCGTTAAGGAAATTCCCTATGCCCGCGTGATTCCGCCCCAGGCCAAGCGCTCGTGCGGCAACTGGCACGTTGCCGAGGCGAACGGGTTTGTGTGGGTCTGGTACCATCCCGAGGGCGTTGAGCCGATGTGGGAGGTGGAGCGCTTCCCCGAGACGGAAAGCTCCGACTGGGCGCCGTATGAGCGCTATGAGTGGCATGTTGCCTCGGCGTTGCAATTCATTGCCGAAAACACCGCAGATCTCGCGCATTTCAAATACGTGCATGGCACCGCCACCTATCCGACCGCCAAGATCGTCTTTAATGGCCATCTGCGTAACGGGTTGGTCGAGGCCAAGATGGGCACGCCGCGCGGCGAAGTCGATGGCAAGATCGTCAATGACAGTTTCGGTCCGGGTCAGTCCTCCGTGCGCTTCAGCGGCATTTCCGAGACCTTGCTGGTGGCGGCGATCACCCCGGTTGAGAAGGACCTGCTGCACTCGCGCTTCGCCTTCACCCAGCCAAAGGCGCAGATGAGCGGGCCGATGGCCGGTGTCGCCAAGGCGCTGATCAAGGATATCGTCAAGCAGTTCGACCAGGACAAGATCATCTGGGACCGCCAGCGCTTTGTCGAGCGCGCCCTGGTCTGCGATGGCGATGGCCCGATTGGTGATTTCCGCCGCTGGTACTACCAGTTCTACGCCGAATGGAAGGGTGGCAATAAGCCTTTGACCGCCGAAGGATAAGGTAAATCCTCGGTTTGAGGATAGAGCGCAGGCGGAGCTTCACGGCTCCGCCTGATCGCGCGACGGTGATAATAAAAATCAGGCCGGGCTGGATCATGTGGGAACAGCGATGGCGATCTTGGGGGTGAATATGACGGAAACAAATTTGGCTGCTATGACCGCAACGGAGCTGAGCGCGCTTTACAAGACGGGAGCAGCGTCTCCGGTTGAGGCAACGCAGGCCGTGCTGGCCCGTGCCGCGGCGCTTAATCCGGATCTCAATGCGTTCTGCCTTATTGATTCAGAAGGCGCGTTGCAGGCGGCGCGGGATTCGGAACGCCGCTGGAAGGCGGGCGCGCCGCTTAGCCCCCTTGATGGCGTGCCGACGAGCCTGAAAGAAGCGCTTTATGCGCGCGGCTGGCCGACCCTTATGGGCTCTAAGGCTGTTGATCCCAACCAGAATTGGGAAGCGGATTCGCCCGTTACCGCGCGCTTGCGCGCGGCCGGAGCAGTTTTGTTCGCGCAAACGACCTCGCCGGAATATGGGCATAAGGGTGTTACCGATAGCCTGTTGCATGGCATTACCCGCAACCCTTGGAATCTGGCGCGTACGCCGGGCGGCTCGTCTGGTGGCGCGGGGGCGGCCGTGGCCGCGCGTATCGGGCCTTTGGCGATTGGGACGGATGGCGGCGGATCCATTCGCGTGCCCGCGGCGCTGTGCGGCATTTTTGGGTTGAAGCCAACTTATGGTCGCGTGCCCTCCTGGCCGCATGGCTTTAGTAATGATCTGGGCAATACCGGCCCCATGACGCGCACCGTTCGCGATGCTGCGTTGATGATGAATGAAATCACCAAGCCTGATATTCGCGATGCCTACGCCCTGCCGCCGGCGCAGATCGATTATGTGGCGGCGCTCGACGCGCCGGTCAAAAATCTCAAGATTGGCTATGTCCTGCAGCTTGGCACGCATGAGATGGATCCTGAGATCGCCGATTCCGTGCGGGCCGCGGCGCAGCGCTTCACCGAACTGGGATGCGAGGTCGAGGAATTCACGCCGGATCTGGGCGATATTGATGCGGGTCTGTTGTTCGGCACCCATTGGGCCTGTTTCATGCAGCGTATTCTGCAGATACACCCGCCCGAAGCGCATAAATTGCTTGATCCCGGGGTTGTTGGGCTGGCCAATTGGGGTAGCAGTTTCAGCAGCGCTGATTTGGTCGCGGCCATGGCGCTGCGGGCCGAACTGGCGGAACGCTGGAATTTGATTTTTGGCGCCTATGATCTGGTTCTTTGCCCGGCAACCGCGTCAACGGCGTTTGATGTCGGAATTCCCGCGCCGCTGGGCAAGGACGGCCAGCCCAACCTTCTGTGGACGCCGTTTGCCTATCATTTCAATTTATCGCGTCATCCAGCGGCGAGCGTGCCGTGCGGCGTGAGCGCCGCGGGCCTGCCCATTGGCATGATGCTGGCCAGCGCGCATTACCGTGAAGATCTGATTTTGCGCGCGGCGCATGCGTACCAGCAAAGCTGGCCGACGCCCCTGCCTGATCTGGCGGGATAATTTAAGGGCGGCGCGGCCGCCTGGTCTGACGTGGAGTTTGGGGCGTGGTCGGTTTGTTGACGATAAGCCCGGCGCTTGCTTTTGCAAGCGTCGGCGCCGTTATGCTTGGCGGCGCCTTGCAGGGATTTTCAGGGTTTGGGTTTTCGCTGGTCATCGTTCCCATCTTGAGCCTGATTTTCGTGCCCGCCGAGGCAGTCGCGGGCGCCATGGTTTTGCAATGCTTGCTGGGTATTTATTCTTGCTGGCGCACGGCTAATTTTATTAACAAGCCGATCATCTCGGCGCTGGTTATGGGCGCGGTGATTGGCACGCCGGTGGGGTTGTGGGCCTTACTCTCGCTGCCGGAAAGCTGGATTCGTCTGATCATTGCCGTTCTGGTACTAGGAACGGTGGTCCAGTTGCGCCATAAAACGGTGCGTCATGGTGTGCCGCGCCGTTCATGGTCAACGCTCGCGGGAACAGTCTCTGGCGTCATGAATGGTGTTGCCGGTCTGTCCGGCCCGCCCGCGGTGCTGTTACTGCATGCTTCAACGCTGGGGGTTCAGGAAATCCGGGCCACGCTGAATGCGTTCGTTTCGATAGCGGATGTTATCGCTCTTGTACCGCTGATGGCCGTCGACAAGATATCGGTATTTTCACTGGGTCAATTCACCGCCTTGTTCCCCTCTGTTTGGCTTGGCTGGCAAGGCGGCTCGTGGCTTCTCAATCGGGTTGATGCGCGGTATCACAGATATGTCGCGATCACGATTTTAGGTATAATCTCTATTCTGACGCTGGCCAGCGCCACACTTGGCCTTTTAAAATAATCCAGAAATGGCGCGCCAGGACGTTTAATCGCAAGGGGGAGATGATGTTGACGCGGATGAACCAGAATGGCGCGGCCGTGAGGCCCTCCCTCCATCCTTGGCTGTTATTGCTGATTTTGTTGATTGTCTATTTGCTCGATTATGCCGATCGCTATTTAATCGCGGGGCTGGCGCAGACCTTAAAGCTGCAATTTCATCTAACGGATGGTTTTTTGGGGTTGCTGATGGGGCCGGCCTTTGCCCTGCTCTACACGATTTTATCGATCCCCCTGGCGCGTCTGGCTGATAAATATTCCCGCGTCGGCGTTCTGGTGGTGGGCTGCGTGTTGTGGAGCCTCTTCACGTTGTTGACCGGTTTATCAACGTCAAAATGGATGTTGGTATTCATGCGGGTGGGCGTTGGTGTGGGCGAGGCTTGTTTCATCGCGCCGGCTTACTCATTGCTGGCGGATGCTTTTTCGCCGGAGAAGAGGGGACGGGCATTCGCCATTTTGGGGCTGGCGATTTATTTTGGCCAGATTTTTGGCTATATTTCGGGGCCGATGCTGGCAACCGTTGGCTCTTGGCGGACCGCCTTTATTGTCATGGCCATTTGCGGCTTTGTCATGGCCATTGTCATGCTCTTGGCGATTTCAGAAGCGCCGCGCGTCCATAAGCATGATAAGGCCGATCCGGCCCATACGCTGGTGAAAACCGCTATGGCATTGTGGCGAAGGCCCGTTTTTGTTCTGGCGAATCTGGGCATGGCGCTGGGGTCGCTGTCGGGCTACTCGTTTGGCATGTGGGGGCCAACTCTCTTTGCGCGGGCTTATGGTCTCTCGCCGGTTGCGGCGGCCAAAACATTTGGCATAACCTTTGGTCTTGCTGGCGTAACAGGCATGCTGGTCTTTGGTCTTGTCTCCGACCGTATGACACGCCGGCATGATCGCTGGCCCTTGATTCTATCGGCGCTGACCTTGCTGGCTGCAACAGTTTCGATTTTTCTGGTGACGATTGCTGGGAATTTAGAGCTCGCGCTGATTCTGGCCGTGCCGTCGGGCTTGTTTGGCGGGGGCTGGTCGATTGGTGTCATGGTGGCGCTGCAGAGCATGCTGGCCGATCCCATCCGTGCCACCGGCACGGCTTTGTTTTTAACCATGGTTACATTTGTCGGGCTGGTGTTTGGGCCGTATTTGGTTGGTCTGCTCAGCGATCTGATCGGCGGGGCGCCGCTGGAAAGCCTGAGGCTGGCGATGATTCTGACCATCTCAACCGGCCTGCCGGCGGCTTTCTTCCTGTGGCTGTCCAGCCGGCTTCGCCTGAAGCCAGATATGCCTTAACCCGCCGCTTGAGGCGTGTATTGGGGCGCGGTATGCAGCCGCGCTACGCCGTATAAGGGGCGGCGCGCGCGGGTGTATCTAAAATTTTATGTGGCGTTTTAAAATTAAACAAATATAGCCCCCGCAATGCGTTTGATCGCCCAGGTGGCGGACCACCATGTGCTGTCGGGCCACGCTAATGCACAAGCTTCTGAAAAACATCATTTTTTTCTTCTGGCAGGCAACGGTCTGGGGCGTTGAGGGTTTTTTTACAATATTTACAGCCGGCCGAGAGTTGGTGTAATCACGCTTCAAGGAGCTGGCTACGGCAATGTCTGTTAATTTCTGTAAGAGGTTGTATCTTTGGCGTGGATCAACAATCAGAGTAGGCCATTGTTGTATGCGGCTTTGTCTGGGAGCGAAGCTGTCTTCTGCGTGAATTATGCGATGCCTGGTAGCGGACGCATGATCTAAAACGAAATCATTAGGGAACGGGCTAATATGAAGAGAAGAACTTTTGGTGCTTTTGCCGCTGCTGGTATGGTGGATCTGTCGAGCTTGACGAAATCCGCCTTCGCGGCGGATGCGCCTTCCGCGCTGCCAGCGGGTTTGACCCCCTTTGGGTCGGAGCAGGCTGGCAACGCGGCTGGAACCATTCCGGCCTGGACCGGCGGCATGACCGAAACTCCCAAGGGTGTTAACTGGGATCCCGAAAAAGAGCTGCCGCCTGACTTTTTTGCTGATGACCCAATGCTTTATGAGGTCAATGCCGGTAATCTTGAGCAGTATAAGCATCTGTTGTCCGATGGCGTGATTCACCTCATCAAAAACTCTGGCTTCTCCATTAAGGTTTATCCGACCCACCGGACCCAGGCGATGCCGGAATGGGTCTATAAGAACATCGCGCAAAACGCGACCCGCGCACAGCTTGACCCCCATGGCGGACGCTTTGGCTTCTCTGGCGGTTATGGTGGCGTTCCGTTCCCCGTGCCCGATGTCAGCAAGCCCTACGATGCCGGCTCGCAAATCATCTGGAATCACGAAACCGCCTGGGAAGGCCATTATGTGACCAAGGTGCTGTCCACCTGGGTTGTGCAATCCGGGCGTCCGCCTGTTATGTCCTCTTATGGGCGTGATCACTTCATCAGCCCCTACTACGACCCGAACGGGTCCTTGGAAGGCTTTAAAGGCTACATTTACAAATATGCAGGCACCAATCTGGGACCGGCCACGACAATCGGTAATCAGACTGTCTATTTTGCCTCGATCAACACGCTCAAGCAGCCTAATATTGCCTGGCAGCTGCTGGCCGGACAAGGGCGCGTGCGTAAAGCGCCTGAAATCTCCTATGACACCCCGAACTCCTTCGATGACGGCATTGGCAATTACGATGAAACCAATGGCTTCAGCGGCGCCCTGAACGAGTATGATTGGAAGTTCATCGAGAAAAAAGAGCTTCTGGTCCCCTACAATAACAACAAGCTGTTCCACGTTTCCGTTAAGGACGCGCATGGTCCGAAATTCATCAATCCGGATTTCGTTCGTTGGGAACTGCATCGCGTGTGGGTGGTTGAGGCCACGCTGCATCCTGGACAGCGCAATGTGCTGGCGCGCCGCCGCTTCTATGTCGATGAGGATACCTGGACGATCACCACCGGCGATGCGTGGGATGCGAAGAACGATCTCTACCATACGGCCATGAACACCTTCGCGGTGTTCCCCAACCTGCCGGGCGTGCTGATCCAGAATAACTTTCTTTATAATGTCCAGACCGGCAACTATGTTTCCCAGCAAGGGGCGTGGGGTAACGCGCCGTTTAATCAGCCCTACAGTTTTGCGACCATCTCTGAAACGGTCGTTGAGCCTCAGGCCATGGCTGCCGCCGCGGCCTACTAACCGCCAGACATGCCGGATTCGCGGCGTTCGCGCTGAAGCAGGACGCCCCGGTCGGCTTTTGGCTCTTCATGCAAGGCCGGCATCTCAGGATGCCGGCCTTTTTCGTGCGTGGCGCGAACCCCACGCATGTGGGCGCATACCATCCGTTTGCATGATGCGCCGGGGGCGATCGGCGTGCGATCGCAAGGTCCGACACAGAGCCCTCTCATGCGACAGGAGCGACTTGACAGACCTTGCATCCAGCCTAGCCCAGGATCCGTGGATATTTTTGGCCTTTGATGATGTCAGGGGCTTCGCGCTTGACGCACGGCGCGAGACACGGCCCCGCTCACGGCCGCCAGGGGGAAGGGATGTTTGCCTGGCTGCAGGTGCCGTCGCCGCATCTATCCAGCCCGCATAAGGCATTCGAGCGCCAATTGGACAATGAGCTTGACGGCCTGGCCTTTGTGGATGACGAATACCGTGTGTTTGGCGGACGTTGCAATGAAGGCGCGGTGGTGGTTTCGCGCTCGGCCAACCCGGTCGATCCCGCGCCGATTGATGATGGGGAGCAGGCGGTGAGCGCTGTCACCAGTTACAGGCAGGCAGA
>JAKBBM010000020.1 GCA_021808545.1 Pseudomonadota bacterium
GAGAGAATCAGGCACCAGAGCAGGATTGAACCATCATGATTCCCCCACACACCCGTGATCCGGTAGAAAAGCGGCACGTTGGCGGCGGAGAATTCGGCGATATTCTCAACCGTGAAATCCGACACCACCCCCGCCCACACCAGCGCCAGGAACGAAAACCCGATGGCGGCGAAATGGCTGAGCGCCAGGGCGGGGGCGGCGCGCAATATCTTGGAGTCGCGCAAGGCGGGGCCGAACAGCCCGATCACCCCTTGCGCAAGAGCAATGGCGACCGCAAGCGCGAGCGCGAAATGGCCGAGTTCCGGGATCATGAATTATTCCCCTTCACGCTCATATCATTCCATTCGCTGGCTGGTGGCGGCGGGCCGAAGCGCGGGTTCCATTTGCCGGCCTCCTTCAGGGCCTGCTCCACATCGCGCGGCATATAGGCCGCGCCATGCTTGGCCAGCACCTCGCTGGCGGCAAACGTGCCACCTTTGGTCATCGCCCCAATGGCCACCACCCCTTGCCCCTCGCGGAACAGGTCGGGCAGCACGCCGGTATAGGTGACCGGTACGGAAGCCCGGCCATCTGTCACGCGGAACAGGGTGGTGGGCGTACCGTTCTTTACATCCGTATGCACGGTGCCGGCCTGCACGATGCCGCCTAGGCGAAAATCCATCCCCACGCGCGGATGTTTTATTTCCACCTGCCGGGGCGAGAGGAAATAGGTGAGGGTGGAGGAAAAGGCCGCCAGCATCAGCCCCGTGGCGGCGGCCAGGCACAGCCCGCTGATCAGCACAATGGTAAGACGGCGTTTTTTGGGCGTGCGCATCTTGATCAGGCTTCGGCCTGGGCCAGGCGCCGGCGCGCCCGGCGGTAGCGTTTAAAAACCAGCCATCCCGCCCCAGCCAGGAACAGAACCGAGGCACCATAAGCGCCATTGATGAAGGGCCAGGGATTGATGCTCATGGCGCGCGCTCCGCCGCGGCCAGCAGCAGGGCGCTGGTCTTGCGTTCGTTAATGGCGGCACAGATGGCGGTACACACCATGGTGATAAAACTGAGATAAAAGCCCAACGTGGAGACAAGCAGCGGGTAGAGCATGGTGATATAGATTTTTGACGGGCCGATGAGGGAGATGGTGTTGCCCTGATGCAGCGTGTTCCACCATTGCACCGAAAACACGATGATCGGCAGGTTGATGGCGCCAACCAGCGCCAGAATGGCCCCGGCGCGGTAGCCATGGGCCTTGTTATCGAACGCGCGGACCAGCGCGATATGGCCAAGATAAAGGAAAAACAGGATCAAAACCGAGGTCAGCCGCGCATCCCACACCCAGTAGGCGCCCCACATGGGCTTGCCCCAGAGCGAGCCCGAAACCAGGCAAAGTGCGGTAAAACCCGCGCCAATGGGGGCGATTTCCTCGGCCGCGATATCGGCCAGGGGGTGCCGCCATACAATGGAGAAGAACGAGCAGATGGCCAGGGCCGCGTAGCCCGCCATAGCCACCCAGGCGGCGGGCACATGCACATACATGATGCGCACGGCATTGCCTTGCTGCCAGTCGGCCGGGGCAAATTCATACCCCCAGACAATACCGGTTACGGTCAGCATCAGCGACAAGGCCGCGAGCCAGGGCAGGGCGGGCTGCACGATTCGCAAAAACCGGCCAGGATTGGCAAAATAATGCAACCAGCCGCCTTTTGCGGCCGTTCGGCCTTGGGCCAGGACGTTTTCGTTCATGTCATGACCTTAGGCCATGGAGACACGAATTTGAAGCACTGACAAAATAAGTTACACTTTGCTCATGACGAATTACTGGTTGATCAAATCCGAACCTGATGCGTTTTCCTGGGACGAACAGGTGGCGCATGGCGTGGAGCCTTGGACCGGGGTGCGCAACCACACGGCCAAGAATAATCTCAAGGCGATGCGCCTGGGCGACCACGCCTTTTTCTACCACTCCAATGTCGGTAAGCAGATTGTCGGCATGGTCGAGGTGGTGCGCGAAGCCTATCCCGATCCCACGGCCACGAGCGGCGACTGGGTTTGCGTGGATGTAAAGGCGCTCACCCCCCTGGCGCGGCCGGTTACCCTTGCCGCGATCAAGGCCGATCCCAGATTTAGCGAACTGGCCCTGTTGCGGCAGTCGCGCCTGTCGGTTTCGCCGGTGAGTGCAACGCATTGGGCCATGCTGTGTGAAATGGGAGGGGTGAATGGCTGAGAGCGCTTATCTCGCGGGGGGCTGTTTTTGGTGCCTGGAAGCGGCTTACGATGAGCTGGCCGGGGTGCAGGCCGTGCAATCGGGCTATATGGGCGGGCAAGTGGCCCATCCCAGTTACCGGCAGGTTTGCACCGGCACGACCGGCCATGCCGAGGCGGTGCGGGTGGATTTCGACCCGGCGGTGATTTCCTACGAAGATTTATTGCGCGTCTTCTTCACCATTCACGACCCCACAACCCTAAACCGTCAGGGAGCGGATGTGGGCACGCAATATCGTTCGGCGATTTTTTGTGCCACCGCAGCGCAAAAAGCCGCGGCCGAGGCGGCGGTGGAGGAATTCACGCTGGTCTGGGGCAAGATCGTCACCGAGATTGTCCCACTTGCGGATTTTTACCCGGCCGAGGCGGAGCATGAGGATTATTTCGTCCGTAATCCGGGCTCCGGCTATTGCCAGATGGTTATCGCGCCCAAGATCGCGAAATTGCGCAAGGCCTTCCGGGATAAGTTGAAAGCCGGTTAGGCCCGCCGCTTCATGCGCAGGCGGCGCACGATCTGAAAGCCGAAAATTTCGTCCTCGAACCAGCAGACCCGCACCTGCAGCCAGCCACGGTTGGTCAGCTCCAGAATACATTCAGCGCCACGCGCGCGGATACGGTCCAACTCGGCTGCGGGCTGCACCCGTAGGCAATAGCCGTGATCGGAAACGTTGATAACCCGACATTCATGTCCCTGCTTGTCATCTTCATCCAGAAGCAGCCTGAATTTCACGAGTTTTTGCGTTAAATCACATAAAGAACGCCGCGCTTCGCGCATCGTGAAGCGCGGCGCTTGCGTGCGGTGCTCGTCCACATCAAAGCCGTATGCCACAGCCTGCTCCCCATTTTGCGTGTTCCGCGCCATGGTTAGGCGGCAAAGGTAAAAGGCGCTTTAAGGGGGGCGGGTCTATTCCGCCGCCTCTTCCTGCGCCTTGCGGGCGGCAAGGGCGGCGCGCACGCCCGCGCCATAAACCGGATCCACCTTGTTTAACAGTCCGATCTGCCGCTCGATAATAGCTTCGGGCACGTCCGTCATCGACGCCGCGAAATTCTCGAATAATCTTTGTTTCTGTGCCGCGTCGAACCGTTTAAACAAGGCGCGGGGCTGGCTGTAATCGTCCTCTTTGGCGCTGTTATCGTAACGGCTGGCCTCGCCCGCAATCCGCAGCGGCGGCTCTTGCAGGGCCGGGTTCGCGCGCGGGCCGCCAAAGGAATTTGGCTCATAATAGGCATTGTTGCCCTTGGGGGCGTCAAAGCGCATGGCACCGTCGGCATGGTAGGTGTGCACGGTGTTGTGGGGGCGGTTAACGGGCAGGGATTCGTAATGCGTGCCCATGCGGTAGCGGTGCGCATCGGCATAGGCGAAAATCCGTGCTTGCAACATTTTGTCCGGCGACCAGGAAATGCCCGGCACCACATTGGACGGCGAGAAGGAGGCTTGCTCGACTTCGGCGAAATAATGATCGGGGTTGCGGTTCAGCTCCAGCACGCCAACATCGATGAGCGGATAATCCGCATGCGGCCACACCTTGGTTAGATCGAACGGATTATAGGGGGTTTTTTCTGCCTCCGCCTCGGGCATGACCTGAATTTTTAGAACCCAGCGTGGATAATCGCCTTGCTCAATGGCCTCATAAAGATCGCGCTGGGCGGAGTCGCGATCATGCCCCACAATGCGGGCCGCCGCCTCGTTGGTCCAGAATTTATGGCCCTGCATCGTTTTGAAATGAAATTTGGCCCAGAAGCGTTCATTCTTTGCATTAATGAGGCTGTAGGTATGGCCGCCATAACCGTTCATGAAACGATAGGCTTGCGGCAGCCCTCGGTCGGACATCAGGATTGTCACTTGGTGGAGGCTTTCCGGTGAGAGCGAGAAGAAATCCCATATCGCGGTGGGCGAGCGTAGATTGGTGACGGGGTGGCGCTTTTGCGTGTGGATGAGGTCGGGGAATTTCATCGGGTCGCGGATGAAGAAAACCGGCGTGTTATTGCCCACCAGATCCCAATTGCCCTCCTCGGTGTAAAATTTAATGGCGAAGCCGCGCACATCGCGCTCGGCATCGGCGGCGCCGCGCTCACCCGCCATGGTGGAAAAGCGCAAGAACAGGCTGGTTTGCGTGCCGGGCTCGAAGATTTTTGCCTTGGAGTAGCGCGAAATATCGCCGGTGATGGTGAGCAGGCCATAAGCGGCCGAGCCTTTGGCGTGCGCCACCCGCTCGGGGATGCGCTCGCGATTCTGATGGGCGAGCTTCTCGATAAGCTGGTAATCTTGCAGCAAGAGCGGACCGCGCGGACCGGCGGTCATTGAGTTTTGGTTATCGGCCATGGGCGCGCCACTCGTACTGGTTAGCACCGCCGGTGATTTCGGTGTCGTGAACGCCATGTTTTTTACACTCCGCATGTTCAGCCGGACGGAAAAGATGCGCCGGCATTTTACCAGCCGTGCGGCATGCGGGTGCTCCGGCACCGCCAGGATTGTCTTGATCCGCGGCCAACGCGTCGTGTGCCGTCCACTCCTCCGTTTGAGGCCATCAATCTATTCGATTTTTTCTCAGAGCCTTTTCCTAAAAAGGCTGCCACAATGCGCGGAACGCGTGAACCGGCGTATATTGGAGGCCGACTCATTCAGAAATTCGATTAATTTAAGAGAAAAATTTTATTATAATTATACAAAAAAGGAAAATATCTCATATCTATGTTTGGATTTCGAAAACTATTCCCCGGCCTTCTCTTGTGCGCGGGGCTGACAGTGCTAGCGGCTTTGCTCCAGCGCCTTGAACATCATTTATTTGGGCAAGATTGGCTGGAGGCCCTGGTGCTGGCCATTCTGCTGGGGCTGGCCGTGCGCACGGCCTGGGCGCCTGGGCCCGCCTGGCGGCCTGGCATTGTGTTCAGCGCCAAGACATTGCTTGAAGTCGCGGTTGTGCTGCTGGGCGCTTCGGTGAGCGCGCGGACCGTGCTGGCCCTGGGCCCAAAATTGCTGCTGGGCATTGTTGGCGCGGTGGCGATTTCCATTTTCACCAGCTATTTCATCTGCCGGGTGTTACGTTTGCAGCCGCGCCTGGCGCTGCTGGTGGCGTGCGGCAATTCCATTTGCGGTAATTCCGCCATTGCCGCGGTTGCCCCGGTTATTGGCGCGGATGCGGATGAAATCGCCTCTTCCATCGCCTTTACCGCCGTGCTCGGCGTGTTGGTGGTGCTGTTGCTGCCGCTTTTGGTGCCGGTTTTTCTGCTCAGTCTTACGCAATATGGCGTGCTGGCGGGGCTTACCGTTTATGCCGTGCCGCAAGTGCTGGCCGCAACCTTGCCGATCGGCGCGCTGTCCAACCAGATCGGCACGGTGGTGAAGCTGGTGCGGGTGCTGATGCTGGGGCCGGTCGTGGCGGCACTTGGCCTGCTCGCCGCCCGCCTGCGCGAAGAGCCCGACGAAGTTCCGCCGCACATCACCGCTGGCGATCGCCCAGCGCCCGGCCTGCCGCCCATTCACCATTTGCTGCCCTGGTTCATTATTGGGTTTCTGCTGCTGCTGGGCGTGCGCTCGGCCGGGCTGATTCCCGCCGCTTGGCTGACGCCCATAAAGCTTGTTGCCTCCTGGCTTACCACCTTGTCGATGGCGGCGCTGGGGCTGGGGGTGGATGTGCGCAGTGTGGCCCAGGCGGGCCCGCGTGTAACCGCCGCGGTGACCCTCTCGCTGCTGGTGCTGGGCGGGATCAGCCTGGGGCTGATCCGCTTTCTGCATATTCCCTAATCAGAAACCTTCCAGAACGATCTTGCCGCGCACGGTGGCACTTTCCAGCGCGGCATGGGCGCGCATCAGATTGGCGGCGTTGATGGTGCCGTAATGTTCGGTCATCGTTGTGCGCAGCGTGCCCTGATCGATGAAATGCGCGATCGCCTCCAGTGTGCGGTGCTGCGTGGTCATATTCGGCGTATGCAGCATGCCGCGCGCGAACACATATTCCGTATGCAGCGTGCCGGATTTTCTGATCAGGGAAGAAATATCCAGCGGTCCCGCATTGGATTCGATGATACCAAGCGCGCCTTCCGGCGCCAGCAGTTCGGTCAGCTTCTTGAAGTGCAGCCGCTCATGCGAGACGCAGAAAATATAGTCCGGCGGGGTGAGACCAAGGGCCAGGATTTGCGTTGTCAGATCATGATGATGATCGATGACGTGATGCGCGCCCAGCTCCCGGCACCAGGCAACGCTCTCGGGCCGCGAGGCGGTGGCGATGATGGTAAGATCGGTCAGCTGTGCTGCGAGCTGGATGGCGATGGAGCCAACTCCGCCAGCACCGCCAACAATGAGCAGCGTGCCCGCTGCCCCCTGGTCGCGCGGAATGCGGAAACGCTCGAACAGCATTTCCCAGGCGGTGAGCGCGGTGAGCGGCAGGGCGGCGGCCTGCGCGAAATTGAGCGAGCGCGGCTTGTGCCCGACAATCCGGTCATCGACCAGATGATATTCCGCGTTGGTGCCGGGACGGTTGGGCACGCCGGCGTAAAACACCTCGTCGCCAACTGCAAAATTCTGGACCTCGGGGCCAATGCCGCGCACGATTCCCGCCGCATCGAACCCCAACACGCGCGGCTCGCCTAAAGGTTCGCCGCCCAGGCGCTGCTTTGCATCCACAGGATTGACCGATACAGCCTTCACTTCCACCAGCAGGTCATGATGCCGGGGTACGGGCATGGGCAGGTCTATATCGATCAGGGCATCGGAATCGGTTATCGGTTTTGAATGCGTGAACGCAACAGCTTTCATCGACGGGCCTTTCACTTAACTGCACGGTCGGTGTACCCAACATGCGCTTGCATTACCCGATCCTCAAGAGCGCCGCGCCAAAGCGGTGCAGCCATGCGGTGGCCACGGTGCCGTGCGGCGAAAGCTGTTTGGCCAGCGCCCAGAATTGCGGCCCGTGATTCATGTGGCGCAGATGCGCGACCTCGTGCGCGACCACGTAATCCTGCACGAAATCCGGCGCGCAGATCAGCCGCCAGCTAAAGGCCAGCGTGCCATCGGGCGCGCAGGAGCCCCAGCGTGAGCGCGTATCCTTTATGCGTACCGTTTTGGGGTGGAGTGCCACATTTTCCGCCTTGGTCTGCGCCAGGGCGGAAAAGTCCCGCCGGGCCAGATGTTTCAGGCAGTCGGTCACGCGCCGGGGTAGAAAATCAACCTCTCCCGTAACGACGATACGCTGCGCCTCAATCCAAGCCCCGCCGCGTGCTTGCGGCCGGTGTTCGATGACATGCGCTACCCCCCGCACAGGTACGCGCGCGCCGGGCAGAAAGCGCAAGGCCTGGGGCAGGGCGGCCAGCTTGTTCGCGGCCCAGTCCTCATGTGCCTGCAAAAGGGCGAGCCCCGCGCGCGGGGTTGCGCGCGGCGGCAGGGTAATGACGATCCCGCCTTGCACCGGATCGACCCGCAGGGAAATCCGCTTGGCCCGGGCGGAGCGGCGGAACGTGACCTCGGCCTGAATATCGCGCAGCGGCACGGTCCTGGCGCTCAGCGCCGGCTGGCTCATGCGCGCTTGGGCCGGCGGGGGTGCTTGCCTGGCCAATCTACGATATGATGTTCCAGCGGTCCGGCCTCGCGCTCATTCACGCAGCGCCCCGCCACCGAGGCCCCAGCCTCGGCCACGCTCTCGGCCCGGCCAGAGCGCAAAGGATGCCAGGGTGGGAGATCCTTGCCCTCATGTAGCAGCCGGTAGGCGCAGCTGGGTGGCAGCCAGTCCACATCTTTTAGTTTTTTGGGGGAGAGTTGCACGCAGTCGGGCACTTTGCGGCGGCGGTTGGCGTAGTCGCCGCAACGGGCGGTTTGCGTATCCAGCAGCCGGCAGGCGACATTGGTGAAAGCGATCTCATCGGTGATGTCGTCGCGCAGCTTGTGCAGGCAGCAGCGGCCGCACCCATCGCAGAGCGATTCCCATTCCGCGCGGCTCATCTCCGCCAGGCTTTTTTCACGCCAGAAACTCATGGCGCGATCATAAGCACACGGGGCGCGTCTCGCCAGCGGATTAAACATTAAGCGCATGTTGCGGCGCGGTGCGGCGCCGTGGCACAGTCGCGCCATGCAAAGACGCCCCCTCCTTGCCGGCCTGTCCCTGGTTCTTGCCACGCCGCGCATTTGCCTGGCGGAGGATTTTTCGAGCTTCCTGCGTAGCTTGCGCGCGCGCGCTCTGGCGGCGGGCATTCCCCGCGCGATTGTGCTTGAAACCACGCGCGATTTGCGCCCCGACCAGGAGGTGATCAAGCGCGACCACCACCAGGCGGAATTCACCTTGAGCTGGGCCGAATATTCCGCCCGTGTGCTCAGCCCCACGCGGATTGATACGGGCCGGGCCAAGGATGCGGCGCACCATCGGCTGCTTGCCGCCATCACCCGCCGCTTTGGCGTGGATGCGGCCACCTTGCTCGGAATATGGGGGATTGAGACCAATTATGGCGCCAATCAGGGCGATTTTCATGTGATTGGCACGTTGAGCACGCTGGCCTGGAACCGGGGCAGCCGGTATTTCGCCAATGAGGCGATCGATGCGATGCGCATTATCGCCCGGGGGCAGGCGCCGGCGGGGCGGTTGACCGGCTCTTACGCCGGGGCCATGGGCCAGCCGCAATTCATGCCCAGCGTGTATTTGTCCACCGCAATCTCCTTCAGCGGCAATGGCCGGCCCGATATCTGGCATTCCGACGCTGACAGCCTGGCCTCGATGGCAAATTATCTGACCAAGGCGGGTTGGCGCGCGGGCGAGCCTTCCAGTGAGCCTGTGTTGATCCGCCCTGGCTTCGACCCCGCCCTTGCCGGGCGTAAAAATCTGCACAGCTTGGCCGCCTGGCGCGGGCTTGGCGTGCAGCGCCTGCCCGGCGCGCGGCATTTGCCCGACTCCACCATGGCCGCTCTGCTGCTGCCCGATGGCGCAAATGGGCAGGCTTTCCTCGTTTATCATAATTTCTCCGTCATCCGGCGCTATAACCCGTCTAATTTCTACGCGCTCGCGGTTGGCGGGCTCGGCCATCTGGTGCGCACCGCATGATAATCAGCCGCCTCGTCCTTGCCCTCGCCGCGTTGCTGGCCGGTTGCGCCCACCCTGTCCCGCATGTGGTCAGCCATGCCGTGTTCACCACCGGCCAGCCTTATCAGGCGGGCGGGGAATGGTTTTATCCGCGCGCGTTCGACAGTTACGATGCCACAGGCCTTGCCAGCATCATCCGCGACCATGCCAGCCCGACCACGGCGGACCAGGAGACGTACGACGCGGATGCGCTGGCCGCCGCCTCGCCGGTTCTGCAATTGCCGGCCATTGTCACCGTCACCAACCTCGTCAATGGCAGGACATTGCGCGTGCGGGTGAATGAGCGCGGTCCCATGGTGCCGGGCCGGGTGCTGGCTGTAACGCCGCGTGTCGCCAGGCTGCTGCATTTTCCCACGGGCGGCATTGTCGAGGTGCGGGTGCGCCTGGATCAGGCGGCCACCGCCGCGCTGGATGGCCCGCTGGGCGATGCACCGCACTTAACCGCGGCCCCCGTGGCGGGCATTACGGCGCAAAATCTCGCTCCGCCCGGCGGTGGTGTCAGCGGGCAGGCGGTGCAGCTTATGCCCCAGGATCATGCGGCGGCTGTGGGACAGACAGTGGCGCTCTCGGGCAAGGTCACGCAAGAAACCGCGGCCCCCGGCCCGCTCTGGGTTCAGATTTCAGGCTTTGGCAGCGAAGGAGCGGCGTTTACCAATATGCACAAGCTTTACGGCATGCCGGTTCGCGTTGTGCCTGTTTCGGGTGGAGGCCGCCTGCTGTGGGCGGTGCGCGCGGGCCCTTACCATTCCGTGGCCGCGGCCGATAAAGCCCTGCAGGACGTGCTGGCGCGCGGCCTGCCCGACCCTGAGATCATCGTTCGATGAGCCATAACCGCAGCGGCCTGTTCATCACGCTCGAAGGCGGGGAGGGGGCGGGTAAATCCACCGCCGCCCAGGGGCTTGCCGATCTGTTCCGGGCCGAGGGGCGCGAGGTTATCGCCACGCGTGAGCCGGGCGGCACCAAGGGGGCCGAGGCCATTCGCGCCCTGCTGCTCGCCACTGATACGCCGCTTGCCCCCATGGCCCAGACCATGCTGCATTTCGCCGCCCGGGCCGACCATGTGGAAGCGCTAATCCGCCCTGCCCTGGCGCGCGGCGCCATCGTGATCTGCGACCGCTATTATGATTCCACCATGGCCTATCAATCTTATGGCCAGGGGGTGGATATTGGCGCCATCGCCAGTCTCATCCGGCTTATCAATTTGCACCCTGACATCACTTTTTTTCTCGATGTACCAGCCGATGTCGCGCAAACCCGTCTGGCCGCGCGCGGTGCGGCGAGCGACCGTTACGAGCGTCAGGGCGCCGATTTCATGGCCCGCGTGGCGCATGGGTTCCGCGCCATCGCCACGGCAGAGCCAGGGCGCTGCATGATCATCGATGCCACGGCCCAGCCCCAGGATTTGGTGGCGCAGATGCGGCGCGGTATCGCCGCGCGGACAGGCCGCTAATGCCGCCAGAGCCGCGTGCCAACCTGCGTTTAAGCGGGCATGGGGGGGCTGTTGCCGCCCTGCGCCATGCCGCTTTGTCGGGACGGCTGCATCATGGCTGGCTGCTTACCGGGCCCAAGGGCATCGGCAAGGCCACATTGGCTTACCGTTTTGCCCGATGGTTGCTGGCGGGCGGGCAGGCCGAGGATCTGTCCGTGCCGGAACAGAGCGGTGTTGCGCGCCGGATCACGGCTGGTACGCATCCCGATCTGTTCACGGTGGAACGGCGCGTGAACCAGAAGACGGACAAGCTGCAAGCCGAGATCGTGATTGCCACGGTGCAGGAGGCCAGCGCCTTCATGCGCTTAACCCCGGCGGAAGGCGGCTGGCGCGTGGTGATTGTGGATGGCGCGGAGGACATGAACCCAAACGCCGCCAACGCGCTGCTGAAATTGCTGGAGGAGCCGCCGCCGCGGGCGATTTTGCTGCTAACCAGCGCAGCACCAGGGCGGTTGCTGCCCACCATCCGCAGCCGCTGCCGGGTACTGCCCATGGCCCCGCTGCCCGATGAAACGATGCGCGCCCTGCTGGCCGATTACGCGCCCGAGCTGGCACCCAAGGCCCACAACTCCCTGGTTGCCCTGGCCGAAGGCAGCATCGGCACGGCGCTGGCCCTGGCGGCGGAAGACGGGCTGGCCCTGGCGGCCTTGGTTGAGGAAGCGCTAGATGCGCCGGTTGCGCCCGCGCGGGCGCAAGCCATCGCCGATACGGTGGCCCGCACGGTGGAGGGGGCTGACCGTTTCGAGGTTTTCTTCGCGCTCCTGCGCACGCGCATGGCCGCGCGCGTGCGCGCTGCCGCCCGGGGAGGCAAGGAGGCTGGTAGCCTCGTGCCCACGATCGCGCTCTGGCAGGATTTTGGAAAATTGGAGCGCGAGGTAATAGGACTGAACCTTGATAAGCGCGCCGCGATCATCGTGGCGCTGGGACAATTGCATTACTCATGAGCCAGAAGACTTACTACATCACCACGCCGATCTATTACGTGAACGGGGCGCCGCATCTCGGCCATGCCTACACCTCCACCGCGGCCGACACGCTGGCCCGCTGGCACCGGCTCGCGGGGGAGGATGTGTTCTTCCTCACCGGCACCGACGAGCATGGCCAGAAGGTGGAAGCCGCCGCCCGCCAGGCCGGGGTCGAGCCGCAAGCCTTCACCGACGGAATCGCGGCTGATTTCCGCGACATGGCGGCGCGCATGAACATCTCCAACGATGATTTCGTCCGCACCACGCAGCCGCGCCACAAGGCGGCGGCACAGGCGCTGTGGCAACGGCTGGAGGAAGCGGGCGCGATCTATCTGGGCGCGTATGAAGGCTATTACGCAGTGCGCGACGAGGCCTATTACGATGAAAGCGAGCTGACCCGCCGCCCCGACGGCACCATGGTGGCCACCGCCACCGGCGCGCCGGTGGAGCTGGTGAACGAGCCCTCTTATTTCTTCCGCCTGAGCGACTATCAGGACCGGTTGCTGGATTATTACGAGGCGCATCCCGGCTTCATCGCGCCCCAGGCCAAGCGCAACGAGATTGTCAGCTTCGTTAAATCCGGCCTGCGCGATCTCTCGATCAGCCGCACCAAATTCTCCTGGGGCGTTCCGGTGCCAGGCAATGAGAGCCATGTGATGTATGTCTGGCTCGACGCGCTGGTGAATTACCTCACCGCCATCGGCTATCCCGACATGGAAGCCCAGCGCGCCCATTACTGGCCGGCCAGCCTGCATCTGGTGGGCAAGGAGATCATCCGCTTCCATGCCGTTTATTGGCCGGCCTTCCTCATGGCCGCGGGCCTGCCCTTGCCGCATCGCGTGTTCAGCCATGGCTGGTGGACGGTGGAAGGCGAGAAGATGAGCAAGTCGCTCGGCAATTTTATCGATGTGCGGCCGCTGGTGGAGGAAGTTGGGCTCGACCAGGTGCGCTACTTCCTGCTGCGCGAGGTGCCGTTCGGCAATGACGGCGATTTTTCCCGCCGCGCGCTCATTACCCGTGTGAATGCCGATCTCGCCAATGGGCTTGGCAATCTCGCGCAGCGCACGCTTTCCTTCATCGCCAAGAATGCGGGCGGCCAGATCCCGCCGCGCGGCATTCTGCAAGAGGCCGACCATACCTTGCTCGCGCAAGCATCCGCGCTGCCAGAGCGGGTGGATGCCGCGATGGCGCGCATTGCCTTTCATGAGGCGCTCGATGAGGTCTGGAAGCTGATCCGTGCTGCGGATGCCTATATCGACCATCAGGCCCCCTGGAGCCTGCGCAAGACCGATCTTCCGCGCATGAACACGGTGCTTTACACGCTTTGTGGGGTCTTGCGGGTGGTGGGTATTGTGCTGCAACCCTTCATGCCGGACAGTATGGCGCGGCTGCTGGATTATCTGGGCGTGGGTGCAGAGCGTTCGCTCGACAGCCTTGACACATCCTTGGCCGAGGGCACGGTTTTGCCAGCCCCAACCGGCCTGTTTCCCCGCCTTTTGGAAGATCCGCATGCTGATTGATAGCCATTGTCATCTCGATTATTTCAACCAGCCCGGCGAATGCGCGGACGTGGTCGCCCGCGCCCGCGCCGCCGGTGTTGAGCAGATGGTGACAATCGGCGTGACCCTCGCGCAATCGCGCGCGGCGGTGGAGATCGCCGAACAATTCGAGCATGTCTGGGCCTGTGTCGGGGTGCATCCCAACCATGCGGCGGATGTGCTGCCGGTGGTGGAACCTGGAGCCTTGGCCGATCTGGCGCGGCACCCAAAAGTGATCGGCATTGGTGAATCCGGGCTCGATTATTTTTACGACAAGACATCGCCGGAAATTCAGGCGCAAAATTTTCGCGCCAATATCCGTGCCGCGCAGCTATCCAACCTGCCGCTCTGCATCCACGCGCGCGACGCCGATGACGATATCGCCGGGATCCTGCGTGAGGAACGCGCCACGGGCGGGGATTTTAGCTTTCTGCTGCATTGTTTTTCCTCCTCGCGCGCGCTGGCCGAGGCCGCACTTGAGATGGGCGGCTATGTCTCTTTTTCGGGGATTTTGACCTTTCCCAAATCCCAGGCGCTGCGCGAGATTGCGCGCGATGTGCCGCCCGAGCGTTTGCTGGTGGAAACCGATTCCCCTTATCTCGCCCCGGCTCCATTGCGCGGAAAGCGCAACGAACCGGCCAATACCGTGCACACGGCGCGGGTTCTGGCCGAGGTGAAGGGGCTGCCCGAAGCCGAGTTGGCGGCGTTGACGACGCGTAATTTCCGTACCTTGTTCCGCAAGGCGGCCTGATGAAAATCACCCTGCTTGGCACGGGCGGCTCAGCCGGGCTGCCGCAGGTTGGCGGGGTGGATGGGCGCGGCGATTGGGGCAAGACCGATCCCGCCGAGCCGCGCAATGCCCGCACGCGCGCGAGCATTGCGATTGAAACGGATGCGGGCCGGGTGCTGCTGGTCGATACCGCGCCCGATCTGCGTTTTCAGCTTACCCAGGCGGGCATCGGCCGGGTTGATGCCGTGCTCTACACCCACGCCCATGCCGACCATATTGCCGGGCTGGATGAAATCCGCATCCTCAACCGTATTCTCGGCGCGCCGATGCCAACTTACGCCACAGCACCCGTGCTGGGTGAATTGCGCCAGCGGTTCGATTATGTGTTCAAGCCATATGATGGCGGCTTTTTCATCCGCCCGGTGCTTGACCCGCGCGAGATAAGCCCAGGTGCTACTTACGACATTTTGGATCAGCCGGTTTTGTGCATCGACCAGGATCATGGGTTTTCGCGCTCGCTCGGCTTGCGGCTGGGCCGTGCGGCCTATTGCACCGATGTGGTGCGGCTGGATGAGGCGGCGCTCGCGGTGCTGGCGGGCGTGGAACTGTTCATCGTCGATTGTTTCAACATGGCGCATGACCATCCCACCCATGCGGGCCTGCCCACGGTGCTGGGCTGGGTAGAGCGGCTGCGGCCCCAACGCACGATCCTTACCCATATGGGCCCCGAGATGGACTACCAGAGCCTGCGCGCCATGCTACCACCAGGCGTCGAGCCCGGTTATGACGGCATGGTGCTCACGCTCTGATCCAGCCCCAGGATTTGCAATAAGCTGGCCGCATAGGCCGCCATGCCGTGGGCGGCCTGATAGGTTGCGCGCGCGGCCGGGCTGGCGCGCTCCATATCCAACGCATGTGCCAGATTTTCGGCGATTTCGTCGGGTGCTAGCGCATCTCCCACCCGCAGCACGTAAGGCGGCGCGTCGAGATTTTCGGCCAAATCCGCATTGGCCACCGCCGGCAGCCCGACATTGATGCAATCTTGCAGCGTGCCGGAGATATTGCCCCCCGGCCCCTCGCGCAATTGCAGCGCGGCATTGGCAGCGGCCAAATGCAGCCGGTACATGTCTTCGGACAAAAAATCAGCCCCGAAGCTAACATCTCCGGCGATCCCCAATTCTTGCGCCAGGCGGACAAAGCCTGGCGTATGGTCAGTGGCCGCTCCCGCGAAGATCAACCGGCAAGGGCGGGTTTGGCGTAATTGCGCGAAGGCGGCGAGCGCATGAGCAATGCCCTTGCCCGGTGTGATGAAGCCGAAACTGGCGATCACCGGCATCTGTCCATCCAGCCCGAGGGCCGCGCGCGCCTCCGCCCTTGGGAGGGGGGTAAAAGCGCGTTGAGTGGCAAAGGGCAGATGCCGCGCCGCAACGCCAAACCGCGCCCGCACGAGGGCGGCGGCTTTGGCGCTATGGAAGATGAGCGGCCGCGCGGCGGCGGCCATCTCGCCCAGAAAGCTCGCCTCGCGCTTTGTTTCATCCGCGCTCCAAAGGCGGATTTCATCCTCCGTCACCGCACGGCCCAGCTCGGCCGATGCCAGATTCGCGGCACGGGCCAAGCCAAACCCGCCCGCCACCAGCCCGAGCAGCCGGGCATCATGGCACAAAACCGCTCCGCCCCAGCGCCGGATCAGCTCATAGGTTCCAATATGATAGGGGTCATTGCCGATGACAGCCAGCACGGCGTCATAGCGCCCATCGGCCATGAGGGCAGGGATTGCGCGGTCGGATGCAATCGCATCCACCCGCAGCTTTGCCCGCAAATGCGGCAGCAGGGCTTTGGTGTAATCGGCAAGGCCGCTTTGCACGGGCGGCAGCGGCGAGATCAGCGCCAGCCGTGGCTTGGCCCCGCGCGTGATGGCGGGGGTGGGGATAAAGGTTTGTGCCACCCGTGCCGCCACCTTTTCGGCCGTGTAGTCTTGCCATAAGCCGGCTTGCGCCCGCACCACATCATCGCGGCGGGCAAGGGTTTCTTCCAGCAAGGCGGCTAGGGATTCGGGCTTGTCCAGCGCGAACAAATACGCCGCCGGCAGCAGGGCGCGATGGGCCGGAATGTCGGAGGCAAGTGTGGGCACGCCGGCGGCACAGGCCTCCAGCACGGGCAGGGAAAACCCTTCCGCGCGCGAGGGCGTGACCACCGCGTAAGCGTGCGCATACAGTTCGCGTAGGGCCTCGTTACTCACCTGCCCGGGTAACGCCACCCCGCCATAAGCGCGCAAGGAAGCGGCTTCATCAGCCCCATAAGCCCCGGTGATCACCACTGGCAGGGCGCGCAGGCCCGGCCTCAAGGCGCGGGCGCGCAGCAGCCATTGCGCGTTCTTGCGCGGATCGCCGCCGCCAATCATCAGAATATGGCGCGGCTTGACGGGGGAAATCCCAAACACCCAGTCCGGCAGGGCCACGCCGGTTATCGCCAGGGGTACGGGGCCCAACAATTCGCGCAGCCGCGCGGCGGTGGGGGCGGAGTTGGGCAGATACATATCGTAGCGGCGCAGCCAGACCAGGGCATTGTAATAATCGAGCCGTATCGCGGGATCGCGCAGATAGGTTCGCGGCTCATCCAAGGGGATGAAATCATGCACGCAGGCGCATTTTCTCACGCGCGGGTCGGTCAGCAGCCGGGCCAAAAAGCTTTGATCCGCCGTCAGCGGCGAGGGGTTGAGCAGCATGCGCGCCCCGGGCACATAAGCATGCGTGGTTATATCCATCGCCATGGCGCGCACATGCGCGGATAAGGGCGGCAGGGCAGGGTCCACCAGCCCGGTGAAGCGCCCATGCAAGCTACGGATCAGCCCCAGCGCATGGTTGCCGATCCCCCGGTTGCGGTAATGAATGTTCTGCAAGCAGCGCAGATCGACAATCAGGGTCATTGGCGGCATGGCACTCCGGTTGTAGAGCCTGTGTAATGGATTCCCTATGTCTCGCCCAATGCGCCGCCTGACCGAACTGCGCCTGCCCCTGACCCACGATGAAGCCGCGTTGCGTGCGGCCATATGTGCGGGGTTTGGCGTGCCCAATGAGGCGCTGCTCTCTTACCATGTGTTCCGCCGCGCCTGGGATGCGCGCCGCAAGGCCGACATCAAGCTGGTCTATACCATCGATGCCGAGCTGGCCGTGGATGTTGTAACCGGGACCCCCACGCCGGATACGGGCTACCATTTCGTCACCCGCGCCACGCGTGCGCGCACCTCGCGCCCGGTGGTTATCGGCACCGGGCCTTGCGGCCTGTTCGCGGCCCTGCTGCTGGCCGAAATGGGGTTTTGTCCGCTTATTCTGGAGCGCGGTAAAATGGTCCGCCAGCGGACCAAGGACACTTGGGGCCTGTGGCGACGCGGCGAGCTGAACCCTGCCTCCAACGTGCAGTTTGGCGAAGGCGGGGCGGGCACGTTTTCCGACGGCAAGCTCTATTCGCAGATCAAGGATCCGCGCCATCTTGGCCGCAAGGTGCTCGCCGAATTCGTGGCCGCCGGCGCGCCGGAGGAGATCCTCTATGTCGCCAAGCCGCATATTGGCACTTTCCGGCTGGTGGGCATGCTCGAAGCGATGCGCGCCAAGATCGAGTCCCTGGGCGGGGAATACAGGTTTGACGCCGAGGTCACGGATTTTGACATTCAGGATGGCCAGCTGCGCGCCGTGATCCTGCAAACGGGCGAGCGGATTGAAACCAGCCATGCCGTGCTGGCCATCGGCCATTCCGCGCGGGATACGTTCGCCACCTTGCATGCGCGCGGCGTGTTCATGGAGGCCAAGCCCTTTTCCATCGGCGTGCGCATCGAGCATCCGCAATCCATGATCGACCGGCATCGTTTTGGCCCCCATGCCGGGCATCCCATTCTGGGGGCGGCGGATTACAAGCTCGTGCATCATTGCGCCAATGGCCGCGCGGTTTATTCCTTCTGCATGTGCCCAGGCGGCACGGTGGTGGCCGCCACCTCCGAGCCCGAACGCGTGGTAACCAACGGCATGAGCCAATATTCCCGCAATGAGCGCAACGCCAATGCCGGGCTTGTGGTGGGGATAACTCCGGCCGATTATCCGGGCGGGGTGCTGGCGGGGATTGAATTCCAGCGAAGCTGGGAAAGTGCGGCTTTTATTGCTGGCGGCGGGGGCTATAAGGCGCCGGGGCAGTTGGTGGGTGATTTTCTGGCGGGCCGGCCCTCATCGGCTTTTGGCGGGGTGCTGCCTTCCTACCGGCCCGGCGTGCATTTAACGGATCTGTCCACCTGTCTGCCGGATTACGCGCTGGCCGCCCTGCGCGAGGCACTGCCCGCCTTTGGCCGCCAGATCCACGGTTTCGACCGGGCCGATGCGGTGATGACAGGTGTGGAAACCCGCACCTCCTCGCCGGTGCGGATCACGCGCGGGCGGGATTTTTGTTCGCTCAACGTGCGCGGCCTGTATCCGGCGGGCGAGGGGGCGGGTTATGCGGGCGGCATTCTCTCGGCCGGGGTGGATGGCATTAAGGTCGCTGAGGCGCTGGCGCGGTGCTTGGCGGACGGGTAAGTCCAAATACCTATTTTCTCCACAGAGAAACTTTAAATTATCGCATGATCGGCGTATGTCCGACTCGCGCGCGCTATCATCGCCAGCTTATTTTCGGGCGCGTGGGTGGGAATTGAGCCATGTTGTCGCAAAAATGCAAATATGCCTTGCAGGCGCTGCTGGTGCTGGCGCGCGAGGGCGGAGATAAGCTTCTACTGGTCAGCGAGATCGCCGAGCGGGAGAATTTGCCCAAAAAATTCCTGGAAGCGATCTTGCTGGAACTGAACCGCAACGGGCTTGTGCGCTCGCGCCGGGGGCGGGGCGGCGGTTATGCGCTGGCCAAGCCAGCCGATCTCATCACGTTTGGCCAAGTCGTGCGGATCATGGATGGCGCGTTGGCGCCGCTGGCTTGTGTGAGCGTGAATTATTACCGCCGCTGCGAGGAATGCCATGACGAGCAGAGCTGCGATATACGGCGCGTGATGCGCCGGGTACGCGATGCCATTGCTCTTGAACTCGATGGCACCTCGCTCGCCAAGGCGCTGGAAGATGGGCGGATGCCGGCTTCTCTTTCATGATTTATTTAAAATCAACTTCTTATTTTGAATAATTTCATTCAAAATAAGAGGTTGGGGGCGCGCTTCAGGCTGCCGAAGCACCAGCGAATTCCCAGAAATTGGCTCGTGGCGAGGTGCGGGCGATAAAAGCGCGCAAATTAGGGTGCTGCCAGCCTTCCGGCCCGATCAGGGCTGAAATCGGCGCGAAGAATTCATGCGCATGCGGGACCTGGCTTGAGGAAAACCGCTCATAATGGCGCGGGCGCAGCGCGTACATCACGCGTATATCGCGTACGGGCAGCACCAGCGGGCCGCGCGGCTCGTTTTTCAGTAAGCCTGTATAACGCCAGCGCAACATGCCGTTGGTGGGCGAGACGGGTTGGTTCAGCCATTCCACGGGGCAGACCGCCAGCAGCGAATGCATGGAGGGGGCAAAGCGCGAACGTTTGTCCAACAGATTTTGAAAGCAGCCGCACGCCTCGATGGCGAAAAGATCCACGAACGGGTCGCGCTCGGTGCCGCCAAAGCAAAGCCACAACCCGTCGGGAATTGTGCGCAGCCGGTTGGAGCCAGGGAGTTTTAGATAAGGCTGGTCATAATCGTCGAATGTGCCGGGGCGGGCGCGCATCCAAGCGCCGCGGGCGCCCATGTCGTGGTCGGCAAGGCCGGGGGGATGCTGAGGCCAGGTACGTAGTTTTTGGCGGACAAGAGCATCGAGTGTCGTGGCTGTGGCCATGAGATTTTCCCTGTTTTTGGTTCATCAGTACAACCTGAGATAGAATACTGACCAAAAACGACTCGGATGCAAGAGGGAATTTACTTTAACAATCGTTTATCATTCTTTTGTTTTTGGTAAATATTTTTTTGCAAAAATAAATAAAACTTTGATAATAATGAATAATTTTTTTATCTTATAAAAGGTTCCTTCGCAAGTCAGGATTCGCATGCTGAATCTATTGTTAATTCACTCATAACAAACAAACCTTTGGTTGCGCGTTGTGGCGCGGTCAGGCAGCTGGCCGGATGGGCGGGGGCATTTGTAGCGCCTTTGCCATGATGTGCACGAAAAACAGGCGCTTCAAAAAAGCGGCCATGCCCTGAAATTGGTATGTGTGGGCTGGCGTAAGCTGTCGCATACCGGCCCGCGCGTCATGGCCCCTGGCATGGCCTCCGTTGCGGGTGCAGTATTGGTGCTGTTGGCCGTGCTTGTCTTGACGTGCTCCGTATCATCGGGATTGTAGGCCCGTGGTTTGGCCGCTTGTCTTGTTGTTCGCTATTGCCCGGCAGCGGGCCACGTAAGGGAGTATCGTCACGTGTCAGTCGCCATTTTTCCGTCAGCCCGGTTGCCCAAGCTCGGCCATAAAATGAAATATATGAGCGGCGCCGCGCTGTCTCTGTTACTGTCGGGCTGTATGGTGGGGCCCAATTTTCATCCGCCCCATCCCCATGTGCCTGGTTCCTACACCCAGGATTCGCCGCCCCATGCGTCGCCTTATACGTCGGGTGGCGCCGTCAATCCGGATTGGTGGACCAGTTTCAACGATCCGGAGCTGGCGAAGCTGGAGCGCCAAGCGGTGGCGCAGAATCTGGACTTGAAGGTGGCGACGCAACGGCTTTTGGAAGCCGAGGCGCAGGCGCAGATGGAAGGCGCGGTACTCTACCCGAATTTGGGTGCCGCGGCGTCCTACACGCGTGAAGGACCAAGCAAGGAGGGTATTTTTAACGCGTTTGGCGGGGGCGGTGGTGCCAGTACCACGGCCAGCAGCGTGGCCAATGGCTCGTCTTCGGCGAGTGGCGGGGGGGGATTCTCAGCCGCCGGCATCCAGCCGCTCGATCTCTACCAATATGGGCTGCAGACGATGTTCGACCTCGATCTATGGGGCAAGAACCGCCGCGCGGTCGAGGCCGCGGTGGCCAATGCCCGTGCCTCTCAGGAAGCGCGCCGTGCCGCCCTGCTCAATGTCGAGGCGCAGGTGGCCAGCATCTATATCAGGCTGCGTGGTACCGAAGCGGTGCTCGACATCACCCGGCAGAATCTCGATTCTGCCAATCAGCTGGTGCAGCTGACGGTAGAGCGCCAGAAAGCGGGGCTAACCACCTCGCTCGACGTTGCCAATGCCCGCGCGCAGGCGGCCAAAATTGAATCACAGATCCCCACCCTGGTGGCCAGTCGCGATGCGCTGATCGGCCAGATCGGGCTCCTGCTCGGCCAGATGCCAGAAGGGCTGCCTAAAGCATTGAAAGATTCGGCGCCGGTGCCGCTGACCCCACCAACCGTGCCCGTGGGGCTGCCAGCCAAATTGCTGGAACGCCGGCCCGACGTGCGCGAGGCGGTGGACCATCTGCACGCCGCCACGGCCGAAATTGGCGTTGCCAAGGCGCAATTCTTCCCCGATGTCACGCTTTCGGCCTCGGCCTCGCTGCAGGCGCTGCAATTCAAGAACCTGAATGAATGGAAGGCGCTGACCTACGGGTTTGGCCCCAACGTGACACTGCCGATTTTCGAGGGCGGGCAACTTACCGGCCAGCTCAAACTGCGTAAGGCGCAGGCGAAGGAAGCCGCCATTGGCTACGCCAAGACGGTGCTGACCGCCTTTACCCAGGTGAATACCGCACTCACCAACTATGCGCAGGAGCATGCCACCCTGACCGCGCTGACCACCGAGGTGGCGCAGAGCAAAACCGCGCTCAACCTTGCCGAGGACCAGTACAAGCAGGGGCTGGCCGACTATCTCACCGTGCTGACCGCGCAGCAGACCTATCTGGCCGCACAGGTTAACCGGGCTCAGTCGGTCGAGACATTGGGCACCGACCTCGTCACCCTCTACCAGGCGCTGGGCGGCGGCTGGGAGCAGGTTTATCCACAGCAGGCTCAGGCGCCGAAGAAACAGTCCTGAGCCCGCTTGTCTCTGGCCATATGCGTGCCCGGACTCTAAAAGCCCGGGCATGAGCGATGAATCTCCGATAACCGCCCTCATCGGCGTGATGGCGGCCCTGCGCGATCCCGCAACCGGCTGTCCCTGGGACAAGGAGCAGGATTTTCGCTCCATCGCCCCCTATACGATCGAGGAGGCTTACGAGGTCCGCGCCGCCATCGAGCAGGGCGATCCGGCCCAGATTCGCGACGAACTGGGGGATCTTTTGTTTCAGGTCGTTTATCATGCGCAAATGGCGCATGAGCGCGGCTGGTTTGGGTTCAACGATGTGGCCCGCGCCATCACCGCCAAGATGATCCGCCGTCATCCGCATGTATTTGGCGATGCCGCCGCGCGTGATGCGGCCGCGCAAACCAATGCCTGGGAAGCGCAGAAGGAAGAGGAGCGCCGCGCGCGCGCCGAACATGGCGTGCTGGATGGCGTGGCCCAAGCACTGCCTGCGCTTAAGCGCGCGCAAAAGCTCACCGGCCGGGCCGCGCGCGTGGGGTTTGACTGGCCAGATGCCCCCGCGGTGCTGGACAAGCTGGCCGAGGAGACGGCGGAATTACGTGCCGAGTTGCCCCAGGCGGACCCTTCGCGCCTGGCGGACGAGCTGGGCGACATGTTGTTCGTGCTCGTCAATCTCGCGCGCAAGCTGGGGCTGGATGCGGAAACGTGCCTGGAAGGCGCGAACGCGAAATTTTGCCGCCGATTCGGCCATATCGAGTCGGCCCTGGCGGCGCGCGGTGAAAGTCCGGCCAGTGTCAGCTTGGAGGAAATGGAACGCCTATGGGGTGCTGCCAAGTCGGAGGGATTATGAAAACGTTGCTTGAAGGTTATGAGCGGTTCCGCGCTGGGTACTGGCAGCAGCACGCGGCCCATTATTCGCGCCTGGCGCGCGATGGCCAGCGCCCGCCCGCCATGGTGATTGCCTGCGCCGATTCGCGCGTTGCTCCGGAAATGATTTTTGATTGCGCCCCAGGCGAGATTTTTGTGGTGCGCAATGTCAGCGCCTTGGTGCCGCCTTATGCCCCCGACACGGCCAATCATGGCACCTCGGCAGCGCTGGAATTCGCGGTTACGGCACTGAATGTGCGCAGCATCGTGGTGCTGGGGCATAGTTTGTGCGGTGGCATCCGCGCGTTGATGAAGGGGCCCGAGGGCGGGCATGGCGACTTTATCGAGTCCTGGATGGCGATCGCGCATGCGGCCCGCCAGCGCGTATGCGATTCGTCTGACATCAGCGCCGATGATTTCGAGGCGCGCTGCCATGCCTGCGAGCATGAGGCGATCCGCGTTTCGCTCGCCAATCTGATGACCTTTCCCTGGATCGCTCAGCGCGTGCGCGCGGGCAGCCTGGAGCTGGCCGGATTACATTTTGATGTTGAAACCGGCGCATTGAACGAGGTCGCGTAACAAGCCCTGGCCGGGCAGGCCAAATTATGCCAGCCTGCCCGTCATGCCTTTTATTCCCAATGTTGAGCGTCCCTCTCTCCCCCCGGCGCGCCAGACCCGGCTGCTGATAGGCGGCGCCATTGCCGCGTTGGTGGTGGTGGTCCTGATCGGTCTTAATCCGTTTTATCAGGTCAGTTCCGGCTATGTCGGCGTGTTGATGGATTTTGGCTCGGTGCAAAAACAGCCCCTGCAACCGGGGCTGCATTTCATTCTGCCATTTTATCAGAGTGTGGGCAGCGTGTCGGTGCAACCGCAAACCGTCACCAGCCAGGAAACCGCCTCCACCCATGATTTGCAGCAGGTTAACGCGTCAATCGCCGTGACCTTTCATGTCGCCCCGTCTGACGCGCCCGGTTTTTATGAGAATTTTCGTAATTTCACGACGTTGAGCCAGCGCATCATCACGCCGGCCGTCTCTAACGATGTTAAGGCGGTGACCGCCAATTACGATGCCGAGGAGCTGGTGACCAAGCGCGATCTGGTGAACGCCAAAATCAAGAGTCAGGTCGTGGCTTCACTCGCCCCCTATCATCTGACGGTCGAGGCGGTGAATGTCTCCAACTTCGCCTTCTCCGACGCCTATGCCCAGGCGATCGAGCGTAAGCAGGTGGCGCAGCAGCAAGCCCTACAGGCGCAATATACGTTGCAGCAGGCGCAAATTACCGCGCAGCAGCAGGTGGTGCAGGCCAAGGCGCAGGCCGATGCGGCGGTGGCCACCGCTCAGGGGCAGGCACAGGCCACGCTGCTCAATGCCCAGGCCGAAGCCAAGGCGAACGATCTGGTCAGCAAATCCCTCACGCCGGACATTCTACAATTGCGGGCCGTGAATAAGTGGAACGGTACCCTGCCAACCTATCTCAGCCCTGGAGCGGCGCTGCCCTTCATTGGCGCCGTCGCGCACCAGGGCGGAAAGTAACGCTTAGCCCGCGGCTGCGCGCACGCGCTTCAGGCTTTCCGCGGGCCCGAGCGCGATCAGTGTGGCGTCGATCCCCGGGCTCATGGTGCTGCCGGTCAGGGCCGCGCGTAAGGGCTGTGCGACTTGGCCGAGCTTGCAGCCTTGCGCCTCGGCGAAGGCGCGCAAGGCGGTGTCGAGCGCGGCGGGGGTGAAATCCACCCCCTCCAACACCGGCACCAGGGCGAACAGGCGCGCGCGCGCTTCTGGCGTGAGCAGCGCCTCGGCCTTGGGCTCGAAGGGCAGGGGGATTTCGCGTGCCAAAAACGCGGCCGAGGCCGTGAGTTCGCCCAGCGTTTTGGCGCGCTCCTTCAATCCCGGCATGAGCGCCAGAATCCGCTGCATCGCGGCGGCATCCACGGTTATCTCCGCTTTGGCCAGCCGCGCCACCACCTCGGCGCGCAGGCGCTCATCGTCGGCTTGGCGCAGCCACAGCCCGTTCAGATGGGTGAGCTTGGCATAATCCATGCGGCTGGCGGCGCGGCCCACACCTTCCAGCGAGAAGAGGTCAATCTGCTCCGCGCGGCTCAGGAATTCAGCATCGCCATGCCCCCAGCCCAGGCGCAGCAGGTAGTTGCATAGCGCCTCGGGCAAGAAGCCCTGCTCGCGGAATTCCAGCACGCTGACCGCGCCATGGCGTTTGGAGAGTTTAGCGCCATCGGCCCCGTGGATCAGCGGGATGTGCGCAAAGGCCGGCTTGTCCCAGCCCATGGCATCGTAAATCTGGATCTGCCGGAAAGTGTTGGTCAGATGGTCGTCGCCACGGATGACATGGGTGATGCCCATATCATGATCGTCGCACACCACGGCGTGCAGGTAGGTGGGTGTGCCATCGGAACGCAGGATGATCATGTCATCCATCTCGGCATTCTTCACCCGCACCTCGCCTTGGACGAGATCCGCCAGCACCACCTCGCCCTCGCGCGGGGCTTTCAGGCGGATGGCGGGTTTTACGCCAGCCGGGGCCTCGGCGGGGTCACGGTCGCGCCAGCGCCCATCGTAACGGGGCGGGCGTTTTTCGGCCATTGCCTGCGCGCGCATGGCCTGCAATTCCTCGGGCGTGCAGTAGCATTTATAGGCCTTGCCCGCGGCCAGAAGCTGCATCGCCACCTCCACATGCCGGGCCTCGCGGCTGCTTTGATATACGGGCGGGGAATCCGGGGTCAGGCCCAGCCAGTCCAGCCCGTCCAAAATCACCTGCACTGCCTCCTGGGTGGAGCGGGCGCGGTCGGTATCCTCGATGCGAAGCAGAAATTCGCCGCCATGGTGGCGGGCGAATAAATAATTAAACAGCGCGGTGCGGACGCCGCCAATATGCAGCAGGCCGGTGGGCGAGGGGGCAAAACGGGTGCGAACGGTCATGCCCGCCCCATAAACCGTTGGCGCGGATTGTGCCAGCGGGGGCAAATGGTTAACGTCCAAACAACAACCGGAGGTTGGGTTTGGGCGAGGCTTTCTCACGCTGGGTGGAGGCGGAACGCGGCCGGTTTTTTTTGCTGCTGCCCATCGCCATGGGGGCGGCGATTTTGGCCTATTTCGCCCTGCCGGTGGAGCCACCATTTTGGGCGGGCCCAGCGGCCGTTTTGCTGGCGGGGCTGGCCCTGGCCGTGGGCTGGCGCCAGCCTTATGCGCGCTTTGCCGCTGCCCTGGCGCTGGCGGCGGCGCTGGGCTTTGCCCGGGCGGAATGGCGCACGGCGGCCGAGCCGCCCATGCGGGTCATCCCGCATGGAGTGGTGAAACTAAGTGGCATAATCGCGCGCATCGAGCGCCTGCCAGGGGCGGCGCGGATCACGCTGCGCCAGCCAAGGCTGGATTCCGGCCGGCCCTTACCGCGCGCGGTGCGGCTGAAATTGCGCCCGAACGACCCTTTGCCGCTAAAGGCGGGCGAGGGGGTGAGTGGCTATGCGATGCTGTTCGGGCCTGAACGCCCGGCCTGGCCTGGCGGCTGGGATCAGGCGCGCTACGATTATTTCGCCGGGCTCAACGCGGCTGGGTTCGCGCTGAATAATTTTACCCAGACGCATGCCGCCCCGCGCCATCGCCTGGCCGATGCGGTACAGACATTACGGGCTGACATCGCCGCGCGCATTCTGGCCACGCTGCCGCTGGCCACGGGCTCCATCGCGGTCACGCTGCTCACCGGCGATGAACAGGCTATTCCTCCGCCTGAACGCCAGCATTTCATCGAGGCTGGGTTGGCCCATATCCTCGCCGTGGCGGGGCTGCATGTGGGCATTGTCATGGGGCTGGTTTTTGGCGTCACGCGGTTTCTGCTTACCCGCTCAGAACGTCTGGCCCTGCGCCTGCCGGTCAAGCCGCTGGCGGCGGCGGCGGCGCTGCTGGGCGGGGCGGCTTATGCCGTGCTCACCGGCGCGCATTTGCCGATCTTGCGCAGCCTCGCCATGGCCAGCCTCGTCACGCTTGGGATATTTGCCGGGCGGCGGGCTTTTTCCCTGCGCGGGCTGGCCCTGGCCGCCTTGGTGCTCATGCTCGCCACGCCCGAGACCGTGCTCTCCGCCAGTTTCCAGATGAGTTTTTCCGCCGTGCTGGCACTGATTGCGGGCTATGCGGCGGTGCAAGGCTGGTGGATGCGCCTGCATGCCACGGGCGGCCGTGTGCGCTGGATTGGCATGCATATTCTGGGGCTGGCTTATACCAGCCTGCTCGCGGGCGGGGCCTCCATGCCGTTTGCCGCCTACCAGTTTCAGCAAATCCAGCCTTATTGGATCCCCGCCAACCTGCTCGCCGTGCCGCTGTCCGCGTTCTGGATCATGCCGCTTGGTCTGCTGGCCTTGGTGCTAATGCCGCTGCATGCCGCCCGCTTGGCGCTGGTGCCTATGGGTTGGGGGATTGGCCTTATCATCCGCACCACGGACTGGATTGCCACCTGGCCGCACGCGCTGCTGCGCATTCCGCCTGTACCGCCCAGTGCGGTGCTGCTGTTCGCGGCGGGGCTGGTCTGGCTATGTCTGTGGCGCACACGCCCGCGTCTGGCGGGGCTGCCGCTCATGGCGCTGGGGCTTGCTCTGGCGCTGCGGGCCCGCCCGCCCGATGTGCTGGTCTCGGCCAATGCGGAGCTGATCGCACTGCGCGACGGTCCCACCATCTTCCTGGTGGCGCAGCCCAAGGCCAGCCACTACCTGCTGGCGCAATGGACGGATTTATGGGGCAGCCAACGCTTAACGCCCGCGCGTTGCACGGGGGCGGCCTGCCGCATTGGGCCTGTGCTGCTGGCCAGCCAGGCGCCTAAAAGCTGCAAAGGGGTGGCGTTGCTGATAAGCCCCGGCTTTGCCGGGCCTGCCTGTCCGCATACCTTAACCATCGACCGTCTGAGCACGTACAAGAACGGCGCCACCGCCGCCTGGATTAACGGCACCCATATCCGCCTGCGCACCGACCGCGAGGCCCAGGGCCAACGCCCCTGGGTGCGGCCGTACCCACAACTATAAATTGCGAAACGGAAAACGTTATATTAATAAAATTGCATGAGCCTCGCATTGCCCGCTTTGGCCCCGCCCGCCGGGCCGCACCTTGCGGACCAGGTTTTGCGCCTGCGCCGGCGCTGGAAGATCATCCTTGCTGCCACATTGCTGGTGCCGGGCATCACATTGGCGAACATGCTGATCATGCCCACCACCTATCGGGCCACGGGCATTCTGCTCTACGATCCACAAGCCGCCATCACCCCCGGCGATGACAATAATATTCCCCAAGATGCGCAGAATCTCGACGCGGTGACGGCCAGCCAGGGCGAGATCATCGCGAGCCTGCCCGCCGCCGCCCAAATCGCGGCCGCGCTTAATCTTTCCAAACGCCCGGAATTCAACCCGGCCTTACGGTCCCGGCATTTTCCCTTCACGCTGCTGGGGCACCCTCACCCGCCATCCAGGGCCGACCTGGCCGCCGCTACCCGCCGCCGGCTTGATATTAGCGTCATGCCTGGCTCGCGCATCCTCAAGGTCAGCTTCACCAGCACCGATCCTGCCTTGGCCGCCGCCGCCGCCAATCTCGCCATGCGGCTCTATCTGGACCATGAGCGCGACCAATCCTTTGCCAGGCTGACCGACGCGCAAAACTGGCTGGAAACCCATTCGGCCGATATGCAGACCAAGCTCGATAAGACCGAAACCGAACTGGCCCGTGCACGCGCCGCCGCCGGGGTGGTGCAGGGCACGCAAGCCAGCCTGTCCTCGGAGACGGTCAGCCGCCTGGCGGCCTCGCTTGTGCAGGCGCAGGCGGATCTGGCGATGAACCAGGCCCGCCTGAAGGCCGCCACCGGGGGCGATGCCGCGGCCGCCAATGCCGCCATTGCCCCCAACCTTTTGCCGCTGCGCAAAGAACAGGCCGATCTCACGGCCAAGGTAAAGTCGCTTTCGGGCGAATATGGGCCGGATTACCCGCCTTTGGCCGATGCAAGGGCGCGGCTGGCCAGCATAACCGCCGCGATTGAGAGCGAGACCGCGCGCGAGCTGGATGCGGCCCGCGCCGATGTGGCGGCTGACAAGGCCGAGATTGGCACATTGCACGGCGCGCTGCTTGCAGCGCGCGTGCAGAGCCAGACCGAGGATGAGGAATCCGCCCCCATCCGCGCGCTGGCGCAACGGGCCGAGGCTGAGCGCGATATGCTACGCGCCATGACCCTGCAGGCCGGCAAGCTGGCGCAAGATGCTTCGCTCACCCGGCCGGATGCGCGCATTCTTTCCGCAGCGCCAGTGCCAACCTCGCCCAGCACACCGCATCGCGGGCTGATTTTGGCCGCTGCCACCCTGCTGGGGTTTTGCGCTGGCGTGCTGCTGGCCGGATTGCGCGATTTGCTGGACACCTCCTTGCGCTCGGGCGAGGACATACGCGCGCATCTGGGCCTGACCTGCCATTCCCTGCTGCCGGAAACCGCCCGGCCGCAGCTCGCCGCGCTGGAATCGCCATTCTCGCTTTATGCCGAACAGTTGCGCGCCCTGCGCACCGGGCTCGACCTTAACCCGGGGGCGGGCAAGATTGTCGCCATCACCGCTGCCCGCCCGGGTGAAGGCAAGACGACACTCACCATAGCCCTTGCCCGCTCGCTGGCGGCGTCGGGCATGCGGGTGCTGGCGGTGGATGGGGATATCCGCCAGCCTAGTTTCGACCCGGTGTTTCGCTGTGCCGGCGCACCGGGGCTGACCGATATATTGGCCGGGCTGGCAGCGCCCGAACACGTGTTCATCGGCGATGACATGACCGGCCTTAAGGTGCTGCCCGCCGGCACCCAGGCAAAGGCGGCGCTGTCTTTGTTCCTGTCGGCTGCCCTGCCAGCGTTTTTGGCGCAATTACGGGACCAGTTCGATGTTGTGCTGATTGACGTGCCGCCCGCCTTTGCCCTGGCCGAGGGGCGTGTGCTGGCCCGCCTGGCCGATTGCGCGCTGCTGTGCATCCGCTGGGGGCAGACACCGCGGCGCGTGGTGCATGGCGCGATCCTGATGTTGCGTGAGGCCGGAGTGGCGCTGGCGGGCACGGCGCTCACACGGGTGAATGTACAAGCGCACGAGAAATCAGGCTTCGCCGATGCCGAAATTTACCAGCCGCGCTATGGCGGCTATTTCCGGCATTAAGGCGGTTTTTTTTAATCCTCGGCCCGGTCACGTCCGGCCAGCAGCACCACATAGCCGCGCCAGCCGCCCAATTTTAAGCGATGGCGCCAGTCAATAGCATGGCGCACACGGCTGCGCATGGCAAAATGCAACTCCACCGCGGATAGTTGTTCGGGCGAGAAGCTGGCCGCCAGACGCGGCTCCAACCGGTTAAGGAAGCGGGTCATATCCTGGCTTGTGGTTGCCGGGCGCGACATGGGCGCCGCTCAATTGGTCAGCCGGTCCAGCACGGGCACGCGGCGCAGCGCATGGCGCTTCAGCGCGATTGGCCCGAACAGCCCAGCCCCCATCAACAGGCTGGCAAAGGGCAGAAAATCCGCCCCATTCCAGCTATAGACGGGCATTAAAACCCCCTTGGCCAGGCCGATACAGATTGTGTTGAACAAATAGATCATGAAACTGTAGCGCCCCAGGAACAGGAACCATCCTAACGCCGATTTTTGCCGCATAGATCTTAAAAATCCATGAAGCGCCGGACAGGAGAGCGCGCCGACAGGCAGCAAAATCCATTTTTGCTCGCCCGCCGCGCCGCTCGCCGCCACCAGAATCAGACACGCCAAAAGCCCCGCCAGCGCCAGCGGCCAGAGCCTGTCCATAAGCGCATCCCAGCGCGCACCCAGCAGTCCGGCCCCGGCGCCAAGTGTAAAGAAAATCGCATAAGTGCCTATACGGTCAGCATAAACATAAGCGGGCAGGGGCAGCAGATAGAGCAACAGGCAGAGCGCCAGCAAAGCCGGCCAGCGCGATGCCTTGCCATCCAGCAGCGCCAGCGCGCCCAAACTGACCACGAACAGCACGAATAGATACCAGATGGATAAGGACGGGCTTGCCGCCGTGTGCCAGAACAGACCCGTAAGCCCGCTGATGAGCCCGGCGGGAGGATTATCCACGAGCATGATTTGTTTCATGATCAGCTTGCCGCAAACAATCAGCCCGCCCATCAGGAAAAACGGCAAAAGCAGCCTTTTGCCCCTGTGCCGCGCGGCCTGCCACAGCTCTGCCCGCCTGCGCCGCAAGAACCCGGAATAAACCGCGACAAGCCCGCTTAAGTAAAGGAAGAACGGCATGTGGAACGCATAAATCGCGTTGCGCAGCGGCTCGTACCACTGCACGCCCTGCGGGTCGGCGCGCGCCACCAGATGCCCGAACACGACGAGCAGGATGGCGAACCCTTTCGCCGCATCAATGTCAGCCCGGCGCGTTGTCAAATTTCATTAACCTTAGGTTGTTTTTAACGTGCGAATTGCACTTTGTTAATGCTAAATTCCGGCTCGTGAAACGCCCAGCCAGCCTTCTGACTTTTCTGGTTTTTTTTCTGCCGCTGGCGCGTACGGCGCCAGCACAGATGCTGGACCAGTTGCTGCCCGCCGCCGTGCCTGGTTATGGGGGGACGCTTTCGGCCATCGCGGCGCGCCGGCAATTCGCACCCGGGGCCACGGGCTTCACATTCGGCACAACCCTTGTCGCGCCCAGCCTGACGGAAGGAGTGGGCTATGATTCCGCGCCCAACGGCGCGCAAGGCTCCATGGTCTCGGCCAGCAAGGCCAGCCTGCTGCTGGCTGATCCGGTGGCGGGGTTTGGGATGTATGGCGATGTGAATATGCGGGTCTATCCGCAGGCGCGCGCGCAAAACCTGTTCAGCACAACCTTGGCCGGGGGCGAGCGCATTGTTCTGCCCCGGCAGATATTCACCCTCTCCGGTGGTTATTTGCGCGATGCCGTGACCGGCTTTGCCATCAATACCGTGCCTCAGGCCAAGCCGCTGACCTTCAACCTGCTCAATGCCCGGATGAGCGATGCGATCAGTGCCGGGATGTTCACGCTTACCCCCGATCTCTCCACCAGCTATTATAGTTTTCCCACGCTCAGCACGCTCAACCGGCGCGATGACCGCGAGAATCTCACCCTGGCCTTCACGCCGGGGGGGCCGCTCAGCCTGGTTTTGCGCCTACATGGGGCGCAGGCGGTTTATGGGGAGTCCCGCTTGAATACGGACACCACCGCCGTGCTCGCCGGGGTGCGCGCGCGTGAAGACGGGTTGTGGGCACTCTCCTTGCTGGCGGGCATGGCGTGGCAGACCTCACGGGGGGGGGCTGGTTTGTCCGCGCCCATGGTGCAGGCCGGGCTTGCCTGGTCGCCATCGCCGCTCGACCAGGTGAACCTGACGCTCACGCATGAGGTCGACGATCCCGATGAGATCAGCACATCGCCCTATATGCTCACCCGGGCCAGATTAACCCTGGCCCGGGCCGAATTAGCTGGGATCAGCCTGAAAAGCATGGCGGAAATCTCGCGCGCCGATTACCTCCATACGTCCCTGCGCGAAACGTTGTTCACCGGCACGCTGCAAATGCAATGGCATCTCTCGCCCAATATCGCGCTCGATGGCACGTATGATTTTAATGACCGCCAGGCCAATTACCTCAATGCCGCCAATGAGCATGTGCTGACCCTGGGAGTGACATGGACCCCGTAATGGGGGACCCCGTGATTGGGGACGTCATGGATTTTATGGGGCACGATTTTACCCCGCTGACCCAGGGGCAGATCATGGCGCGCTTGCTGGCCTGGCCGCAAGGTGCAAGCTTTGCCTATCTCGTCACGCCCAATGCAGATCATCTCGCCCGGCTGCGGCGCGTGCCCGCCTTGCGGGTTGTATATGCACGGGCCTTGTACCGGCTGCTGGATTCACGCTGTCTTTGGCATGCGGCCACCCGGCTTGGGCTGCCAGCCCCACCGGTTGTAACCGGGGCGGATCTTACCCATGCCTTGCTGCCGCATCTGGCCGGGCGGCGCGTGGCGGTACTGGGCATGCGGCCCTCCGTGATCGCGGCTTTGGCAAGGCATTACCCCGACATTACGTTTCTGCACCATGCCCCGCCCATGCGGCTGTTATATAAGCGGGATGCGTTTTTCGCGGCGGTTTCCTTCGCCGAATCCGCGCGGACGGATTTTGTGTTTCTGGCCCTTGGCGCTCCGGTGCAGGAAATGCTGGCTTATGCGCTGGCCCGCCGTCGCCGCGCTTGCGGGTTTGGCCTGTGCGTGGGGGCGGCTTTGGAATTCGCTTCTGGCCAGCGTGCCCGTGCCCCGCTTTGGATGCGCAAAGCGGGGCTGGAATGGATGCACCGGCTGTTGTGCGAACCGCACCGCCTGGCCGGGCGCTATATTTCCGCCCTGGGTTATTTACTGCCCTCTTTGCTGAAGGCCGCGATCCGGCAAAAATGGTCCTGACATTCGCATGAAACGTACTACATCATAGGACGACGGACGGGGGTGCAATGGCTGAATTCTCGCCGGAACGGCGCAAGATATCCGATGATTCACTCTGGGCCGTTATCGCCACGATCGGGCGCGTGATTCGCATCGCCGAAATCTACCCCAACCGTAACGCGGCCCTGCGTGACCAGGCATGGCGCGAGGCCGAAGTGCGCGCTTATGCCGGGTTTTTAGAGCGCAGCGGGCAGGCGCTGCCGCGCTATTCGGTCCGCCCGATCCGCCGCACGGATTTGCCGCGCCGCTGGAAACCCTTGCCCGCCCTGGGCTTTTTGAATGGAGGCTGGTGATGGCCGAAACCAAAACACGCATTGAGCATGACGCGCTGGGTGCGGTACGCGTGCCCGCGGATCGGCTGTGGGGCGCGCAGACTCAACGCTCGTTTGAGAATTTTTCCATCGGGCGGCGCAATTATGTGTGGGGACGCGCGGTGGTGCGCGCCTTTGGGATTCTAAAAAAAGCCTGCGCCGCCGCCAATCGCGAGCTTGGCCAATTGCCTGCCGAGCTGGCGGAGCTCATCATCGCCGCCGCGCAAGAGGTGATTGACGGACGCTGGGATGGGGAATTTCCCCTTGTCGTGTTCCAGACCGGCTCTGGCACGCAAAGCAACATGAACGCTAACGAGGTCATCGCCAACCGCGCGATCCAGATGGCGGGCGGCGAACTGGGCAGCCGCACACTGGTGGACCCGAACGATCATGTCAATCGCGGCCAATCCTCGAACGATACGTTCCCAACCGTGATGCATATTGCCGCCATCTTGGCCCTGGCCGAAACGCTGCTGCCGGCAGCGGGGCGGCTGGCGGCGGTATTTGCCGCGCAAAGCCGCGATTTCGCCGCGATTGTGATGACCGGTCGCACCCATCTGCAGGATGCGACACCGGTGACGCTGGGGCAGATTATCTCTGGCTGGCAGACGCAGATTGAGGCGGCGGTAAAGGGTATTGAGGCCAGCTTGCCCGGCCTGTATGAGCTGGCATTGGGCGGCACGGCGGTTGGCACGGGGTTGAACGCGCATCCGCTGTTCGGCGCCCTGGCGGCGGAAATGATCGCGCGTGAGACCGGCCATCCCTTCATCAGCGCGCCCAATAAATTCGCAGCCCTCTCGGCGCATGACGCGGTGGTCGCGGCCTCGGGCGCGGTGCGTGTTCTGGCCGGGGCGGCGATGAAAATCGCCAATGATGTGCGCTGGTATGCTTCTGGCCCGCGCACCGGCATTGGTGAGCTGCGCATTCCTGAGAACGAGCCCGGCTCCTCGATCATGCCGGGTAAGATCAACCCCACCCAATGCGAGGCGCTGACCCAGGTGGCGGTGCAGGTATTCGGGCTGGATCATGCCATCGCCTTTGCCGGCAGCCAGGGTAATTTTCAGCTCAACGTGTTCAAGCCCGTGATGCTGCATGATTTTCTGGATGAAACCACGCTCCTGGCCGAGGCGCTGGAGAGTTTCCGCATTCATTGCGCGGCGGGGATTGAGCCGGAGCTTGCGCATATCGCCGCGCATCTGGAGCAGAATTTGATGCTGGTGACCGCCCTGAACCCGCATATTGGCTATGAGCGGGCCGCCCGTATTGCTCTGAAGGCGCATCGTGAGGGGCAGAGCCTGCGCGCGGCCGCCCTGGCCGAGGGGCTTAAGCCCGAAGATTTTGACGCCTGGGTGGACCCGGCGGCAATGACGCGTCCCTTGGACATTTAAGTTTTGTCTGGATTTTGGAAACCAAGGCTAGGGTGTGATAGCATGGGCGGACAATTTTTTGGATGAAAGCTGGTTGAATGATGGATGGCGGCGCCGATTCACGGCGGATCACAATCTATAAGCCCGAGGATTTCGTGCCCATGCGCGCGGCGGGCAAGCTTGCGGCTGAAACATTGGATATGATCGGCCCTTACGTCATTCCGGGCGTTACCACCGAACGGCTGAACCAGCTCTGCCATGATTTCATCACGGATCATGGCGCGGTGCCGGCACCGCTGAATTACAAGGGATTTCCAAAATCCATTTGCACTTCGATCAATCATGTCGTCTGCCATGGCATTCCGGGCGAGAAGAAGCTGCTGAATGGCGATATCGTGAATATCGATGTCACCGTGATTCTGGATGGCTGGTATGGTGATTCCAGCCGCATGTATGTGGCGGGTCAGCCCAGCACCCGCGCCAAACGGTTGATTGAGGTAACCTACGAAGCGCTCATGCGTGGCATTAAGGCGGTTAAGCCGGGGGCGACGTTTGGCGATATTGGCCATGCGATTCAGAGCTATGTGGAAGCGCAGCGCTTCTCCGTGGTGCGGGATTTTTGCGGCCATGGCATTGGCCGGCAGTTTCATGAGCCGCCAAACGTGCTGCATTTCGGCCGCCGGGGCCAGGGGCCGGCGCTAAAACCCGGCATGTTTTTTACCATTGAGCCCATGGTGAATATTGGCCGGCCGGAAGTGAAGATACTGGACGATGGCTGGACAGCGGTCACGCGTGACCGGTCACTCTCGGCCCAGTTCGAGCATATGATTGGTGTAACCGAAACCGGGTGTGAGATTTTCACGCTCTCCCCCCAAGGCAACACCATGCCGCCTTACGCGTAATAAGCGGACAAGCAAAAACGCCATGGTTGCCCATGGCGTTTTTTGTTTCAGGCGGCTTTGCGGCCCGTGCTGCGGTTGCGCAGTGCGGTGGGCAGCTGGCGCCAAGATTTGGCGCGCGGGTAGGGCATTTCGGCAATGGGCGCATCGGGGGTGGCGCGCGCATCCCAATTCTGGAAATGCATACGGTCCACATTATCGACAAAGC
>JAKBBM010000021.1 GCA_021808545.1 Pseudomonadota bacterium
GGGGCCGAAGTGGCTGCTCTGTGCCATGCCGCGCCGCGCCGCGCCCTTGGCCAGCCGCCCCGCCCGGGTTGCATTTATGTGGCCGACACGCTGGGCGAGCTTGGCGTGTTCTTCCGCTTCGCGCCCTTTGCCTTCATCGGCAATTCGCTGGCCGGGTTTGGCGGCCATAACATCATCGAGCCGGCGCTTCTTGGCCGTCCCGTTATTGCCGGGCCGCATCTGGAAAATTTCACCGAGGCCGCCGCCCGGCTGCGCGCGGCGGGCGCCCTGCGCACGGTCACCAGCAGCGCCGACCTTGCCGAATGCGTCCATGCCTGGCTGGCCGATCCCGCATCGGCACGCCAGGCCGGTATCGCCGCCGCCGCCTGTTTTCAGGACGCCGCCCAATTGCCGGAACGGCTCGCAAGCCTCATCATGCAAGCCGTGTCATGAAAGCGCCGGATTTTTGGCGCCGGCGCGGCCCCGCCGCCCTGGCGCTTAGCCCTTTTAGCCTGATCACCCGCTGGGCCACCGCACAGCGGCTGCGCCGTGCTGGGCTGGATATCGGGATCAAGACCATCTGTGTGGGCAATGCCGGCGTGGGCGGGGCGGGCAAAACCATTGTGGCACTCGACATTCTGGCCCGGCTGCGGGGGCATCCTTTCGCGCTCACGCGCGGCTATGGCGGGCAACTGGCCGGACCGCTGCTGGTTAACCCCGCCCTGCACACGGCCGATGATGTGGGCGATGAGGCCATGCTGCTGACCGCCATTGCCCCCACCGTGGTGGCGCGCAACCGCGCGGCCGGGGCGCGCCTCGCCCTGGCCGAGGGGGCGAGCGCCATTGTCATGGATGACGGGCTGCAAAACCCATCGCTGCGCAAAAGCCTGTCTCTGCTGGTGATCGATGGCGGGTATGGGTTTGGCAACGGGCTGCTGCTGCCGGCAGGCCCCTTGCGCGAGCCGGTGACGGTGGCGGCGGCGCGCTGCCAGGCCGCCGTGCTGATTGGCGCGGATGACACCAACGCCCTGGCGCAACTGCCCCCCGCCCTGCCCGTGCTGCGCGCCAGCCTGATGCCCGAATGCGCCGAGCATCTGCACCGCCGCCCGGTGATTGCCTTTGCCGGAATTGGCCGGCCGGAGAAATTCTTCCGCTCCGTGCTCTCGCTGGGGGCCGAGCTGGTGGACACACACGCCTTCCCCGACCACCACATCTATGCCACACGCGACATCACCGCCCTGCTGGGCGAGGCCTCGGCCAAGGGGGCAACCCTGGTGACCACGGCCAAGGATTACGTGAAGCTGCCGCCGCCCCTGCGCAATGCCTGCCTGGTGGTGCGCGCGCGGCTGCAATGGGAGGATGAGACCGCCTTGGAAACGCTGCTGGCATGAGCGGACCAAACATAAAATTCGCCTACCGGGCCGAGGCCGCGCTCGTCGGGCTGCTGATCCGCCTGTTGCGGCTGTTTCCGCCGGCCCTGGCCTCGCGCCTGGGCGGGGCGGTTGCGGGCGCCATCGGGCCGCTGATTCCGGTTTCGCGCGTGGCGGACCAGAACCTGCAACGCGCCATGCCGGAGCTGGACCGCGCGGCACGCCAACGCACCGTGCGCGCAAGCTGGCGGAATTTAGGCCAGACGGCGGCCGAGCTGGTGCGCATTGGCGATATTCATGAAACCAGCCACGGCCCCGGTTATGAGGTGGTGGGCTGGGATGAGCATGTGGCCCCGCTTTTGGCCAAGGGCGGGCCGTGTATCTTCATCACCGGCCATATCGGCAATTGGGAAATTATCCCGCCCGCCGCCTTTGCCCATGGGGCGGATATCGCCTTTATGTACCGTGCCGCCTCCAACCCGCTGGTGAATGACATGATCCTGCGCCTGCGCGAGGCGAATTTTGGGCGCAAGGTGCTGATGTTCCCCAAAGGGTCGGCGGGCGCCCGGGCGGCTTATGCGCATCTGGCCAAGGGCGGCACGCTGGGGATGCTGGTGGACCAGAAGCTGGATACCGGCCTCTCGGTACCGTTTTTTGGCCGCCCGGCCATGACCATGGATGCAATGGCGCGTTTTGCCCTTAAATTCCGCTGTCCGGTGTTTCCCCTTCATGTGGTGCGCGACGCCCCGGCCCGGCTGCGCGTGATCTGCGAACCGGCGATGCCCCTGCCCAACACAGGCGACCTTGCCGCCGACCGCCTGGCCCTGACGGCTGAGATGAACCAGATGCTGGAACGCTGGATCCGCGAACGGCCGGGGGCCTGGCTATGGCTGCACCGCCGCTGGCCGAAGGGGGGGTGAGGCGGCGCAACAGCCCTTCCGGGAGCAAAAGAAGCCTGTTAAATCATGTGCAAGGTAGGCAACGAGAGCCGGGGGCTGATAGCGGCACCGGGGGCTCGGGAAACACAGCAAACCGTGCCTAAACCGCGAGATACATTGGTCAAACCTCCTTATCAATTAGTCTTTTAAGGATACAAAATGCGAAAGCGCTTCGAATTGGTCCATGTTGAGCATCTAATTTCCTCGGCAATTGAAGGCAATAATGGCAACATGAAAAATGTTGCCATTTTAAATGGTAATCTAAAATACACAGAACTTTTACCCATCAATAAAAAAGACGGCTCTTCAGAATGCCTCCTGGGAAGCAATGAATGCGTCCAAGAGATCAGACGGATATGGGAAAGAATTAATTCTGACAGCGCTTTAATTTTTAGTGGTCAAATCGAGTTACAAAATATCGTATCTTTTGGTCCCTGCGGTCTCCTGTTGGATTTTGATCACGATGTCGCTCTGGTTGGCGGAATAGTAAATTGGGGAGAAGAATATGCGCGCTGGTACATTAATCGCACCTCCACGCCCGAGATTAACCTATCCTGGTCATCTGATCGAAATAGTTTTGAAATAGATCTGCCGGAAGAAATTCCCATTGAAGAAAGACCCGGAATTTTGATGAGCAGCCCTGGACAAGATATCTTTGGCCACTGGCTTCTAGACTACACGCCCCGATTGATGCTGGCCTCGTTAATGCACGGTCCATGGATCAATAATTTATTTTTTAATCGTATACCAGGATGGGTACAACCTATACTTGAAGCTTTTGGAATCACAGAATCAAAGTGTTTACAGCCTCCCCAATCTCCCTTGGTCCGCTATAAAAATATTGCAATACCGTCTGGGACAAAGAATGGTTTCCGTGTTTCGCAGCCAATCAGTCAATATGCTTGGTTGCGATTAAAATATATGATGCTGTCTGGCCCTATCAGTGAATTAGAGCAGAAAAAATTACAGGCATCGTTTGCAGAACGGATATTTGTTAGCCGTAAGGCTTGGGGGTCATCAAGAGTCATAGAAAATGCCCTTGAATTGGAAGATATCTGTCGACGCCGGGGCTATACTGTTGTGAGACCTGAAGAATTTAGTCTACCAGCCCAAGCAAGGCTATTCAACCAAGCGCGCATTGTTGTGGGCGAAGATGGCAGCGGATTACATAATATCATCTTCTGTGAGCCGGGTTGCCATCTTGGCGTAGCTTCCGTACCCGATCGCTTTAATTTATGGCACATGAGTTTTGCAAAAGCTTTAGGTCACTTTGTATCTTATACCTCGGCGCAAATTAACCCAGATGGCAAGAAAAACATAAATGCAAACGAGTTCACAGCAATGCTCGATCAGCTAGAAAGCTGCTTAATTCAAAGCACATCATTACACAGAGGCTAAAATGCTCCGCAAGAAGAATTTAGTTTTGTTTGCATGCTGGGTTCCTGATGACTCAGAAAACTCCATTCAGTGGACAGATTTTTATTATAAAGTTGCATCGGAAAATTTGGCAGAATCCGATATAATTATTGCTTTTAATGACGGATGCTCCGAAAAAGCAAAAGAGAAATTTCTGTCATCAAAAAATATAATTTCATGGGCAGAGGTGAAGAAGGATCATGTAGTATCGTCCGACGCTTCCGGATTTCAGCTATGCCTTGAAAAATGCCAAAATATCTTAGCTAATTATGAGAAAGTTTTATTCTTACACACAAAAGGCGTAACAAAATCTTTTGAATCTTATAGTGGCTTTAGATGGCTATTCGGCAACAAAATCATGAATGACATCGCCTTAAATAATATTTCTTCCCAAACACCAGAGTTTTTAGCAGGAATTTATTTTCATGCTCCAACATATGGGACAGAGGTTAGAACATATTCTCAGCTAACCTCAGATATTGGCTTTAAATTACCATTCCTATTCAACGTAACATATACTATTTACGTCACTTCCGCATCTGTTCTCAGTAGACTTTTACTTCGACACGGCAATTTTATAACAAAAATAAAGATTCAAGATAAATATGATCGCTTCTTTTTCGAACATTTTTTTCCAAGCTTACTCGTTGGAACGGGAGCAAATCTGATGAGCTTAGACACTTGCAAATTGAACCCCGAATTAAATCCAAATTTAAGCTATAATTATGACCTATCACACTGCACAAAGATAGTGATGAGTCTTTATGAAAAATGGAAAGCTGGATCTTTAAGTGAACAATTCCCTGTTCCAATGATATTTGGAGAACTCGATAAAGTTAAAAATTTACATGTACGCTTTAATATTTAATGAAATTTTAACCGGTCATTGACTGATGAAATTATCAAATCGTCAGCCACACACCGCAACATCACTTCACCGCCAAAAAGGCAAAATTCATGTTGCCGAGATAGCCCAACTCTTCCGACCAGTAGAGCAGCGCCTCGGCATCGGCAAAACCCGCTTGTTTCAGCCGCTCCAGCACATCCCAGCCCAGCTGGTTCGCCCCAGAGCGTATGCCCTGCCCCGCCCCACAGACTGACTCCGCCTGATCAAAATAAAACGGAACCGAAAAAATCAGCCGCCCCCCCGGTACCAGCACGCGCGCCAGCTCTCCAAGCGCGCTGCCCAGCGGCTCTATATCCTGCAATTCATCCTGCGAAATGGCGAAATGGCAGGATTCATTTTCCACCGGCAGCACGGCCTTGCCGGACTCAAACCTAAAACGCGGCACGGGCAAAATTTCGGGCGCCAGATCGCGATACGCCAAGGCAAAATCAGGCGGCGCGCCAAGCAGCAGGCTCTTCATCCAGTCCAGCAGCCCGCAGCCCTGGGCCAGATGCAACAACGCCCGCTGGCGGTTATTCAGGCGCCGCGCGCAGCCGCACTGCATTTCCTCGCGCCAATTGGGCATGCGCTTGCCATCGTTCAAAATCTCGCCATTCACCGCCGAGCTGAAACATGTGGGATGCAGGCAGATGGCGCAGGTGCCTGGGCTCTCAAGCCTCGCCTCACGCGTGGCCAGTGAGAGCTGGTACAAATGCCGGGAATCGAGCACGCTTTGATGCGTTTTGAGAAAGGCGGTGAAGTCCGCCTGCGCATGGAACCGCCAGGCTGGAAAACGCGGCGTCAGCGCCATGGCGCTTGGTTTAAAGCGCGGCTCCTCATCACCAAAGCGCGCGCTTTGCAAGGCCATGCGTCAGCCCCCGGCCGCGCGGCAGACAAAGCTGATCCGCCGCATCGCCACGCCCAGGCTGCGCGTGTCGCCGGGCGGGATGCTCGCCTTGGCATGGCAGACAATCTGGCAAAACCCGCCTGTGCTCTCAATCGCGGCGGCGGGAACCGAGAAGCTCGCGATATAAGCCTTATGATGGCGTGAAAAGCGCACCGGCACGGCCATATTATTGACCATGACTTTAAAATCCTGCTCCACAAAATCGTCTTTGGCGCTGAACTGCAACGACGCCTCATAGTCATGCGCGCGGCGCAATGGCAGTTCGAGCGAGAAATGATCGCCCGGCCCCGTCCAACGCCAGACCGAACTCCCCTCCCGCTCGGGTAAGTGCCAGCCAGACCCTGGCAAAACATTACCCAGATCGATTTCAAAATCACGATCCATCACCTGGTAGGTGCCAGCCTCGACCAGTTTGCGCATGGCGGTCTCGAAACGTCGGAGACGGACGAGTTTTTGCGCGTATTCGTAAATTCTCAGATCTATCTCATTGTAAGATCGTAAAATATCAAGCTCTTCATTCGTTAGTTCCGGTTCGCCGCGCTTGGCCCCTGGGTCCTGGTTAAGGAACGGGAAATAGGCCGCCGGATGGTAGTTCATCTTATCGCCGATATTTTGGATATCGAGCGGCAATTCCTCGACCGTGGCGAGAAAATCGATCTCATGCAGCCGGGCGCAGGCCAGATCAACCGTTGCCGCCGGATCAAGCGCCGTCGCCGCCGCTTGCGGCCGTTCCCGCAGGAGTTCCAGCACCTTGCCGGGCGGTGTCGAAGCGCAAAGATAAGCGGCGTGAATATTACGCTGGGGTGTCATGACCTCGGGCATGCGGATGATCTGCCCCAGCGTGCGCCCCTTGGTCAGGCTGTGTTCGGGCGCGAAGGTTGCATCGCGCTGCAAATGTTTGAGCGACGACAAGGTGCGCGCGATCGGGTCACGCAAGACCGTGAGCAGCTTGGCGTCAGGCGGTAGTCTCTGGCGCAGATTATATTGGAAATGCCCGCGAATAAGCTGTTTGCCCGCGATCTGATCAAGGCTCTTTACCGTGTACCAGCCTTCCTCGAGGCAGATATCGCGGTCGTTATATTGCGTTTCCAGGAACAGCCGCATGCTGGTGCCGGCCGTCTTGGGGATATGCATAAAAAATAGCGGCGCGCGCCGGACGACTGGAAACACATTTGAGGTCATGCTGTGAGCCTGATTTTTATTAACATTGTATCTACTGTCTTACCCTTCAGACACAGCCCGAGGCAATTCCCCGAGCCGGGCGGCATCGGCGCTTGCCTTGGCCAATTCGTCGGCATCAAGGGGGGGCATGGCGGGCAACGTTACCTCCAAGGCTGGCTGATAAAGCACCTTCCAGCCGGTTGCGCGCACGCGCTGGCAGAAGCCAGCAAGCATTCCCGGCACTGTCTCGAATGTTTCATCGAATCCGCCAAGCCTCTCCCAGCATGCGCGCCTTACCATGAACACCCATGGCCCGGCGGCATCTACCAATGCAGCGCTCATAAGATCCTCACCCACGCGCGCATCACGCACAGACAATTCCCCGGCTTTGAGCATGGCGCCCGCATGTTCCACCACACCATCGCCACTCATAACGCGCGGCGCCAAAACACCCACTGCTGCTTCCGCGAAAGACGTGGCCAGCAGCGCAGCCCATGGCTGAGACAATTTGGCCGGCGCGCTCACAAAGCATAAAATTTCGCCATGCGCGGCACCGGCAAGACGGTTGAACCCCACCGCCGGACGATCTGCCGGTTGGCGCATATAACGGGCATTTGCCGCCAGCAGGGGCAGCAAAGGGGCATCGCTGCCATCATGCGCATCAAGAATCAGCAGCTCGGCCCGTGCCTTAGCAAAATCGGGGACCAGAGCAGCCAGACTTCCATACATTTCCGCCATTTCTCCTCCGGCCATAAAGCATAGGCTAAGTGCGGACTGAGGGGCGGGCATGAAATCCAGCGGTTGATAGGCGGTGGTGGTCTCCTGCACGGCATGGCGCAAAGTGCGCAGGCTACGCGGCGAGGCACCCGCCAGTGTGGCGTCCGCCAACTGGCTGAAAAAATCGGCGACCGTGGAGAATAGCGCGGCCGTTGCCGATGCATCGGCGGCTTCTTGCGCTTGGCGGCGCGCAAGCTCAGCAGCCAGGAGCCGCACATCCTTATCCAGTAATTGCAAGCTGGCATTGGCATCTTGCAAAGCCGGCTGACTGAACACCACCGGCTTTGGCAAGGCCGCGCCGCTTGCCTGATCACGCACACTGATGATGACCGGGCGCGGATGCGACAAAACCCGGTAAGGCAGCGCGATTGAAAACCCATAACAACCGTCGCCAAAGCCGGCCGCGGCCACGTCTTCACGGCGTATATCCGCAATGCCGCCGCCAATCACCTCGCCATCGGCCAGCACCTCCACGGCAACACGGCGTTCTGGCGCCTGCGGATACCATGCCCACCCCACAACCCAGCCTTCATCATTAATCAAATCAAGCTGGCCAACCGGCGCAAGATTCATATCGCTCATATACCATATTCCCGTTGAGCGGCCTCGATCCGGCACCTATCTTCAGGCGACAATCCCAGCCTGCAGGCATGCGCCACATTCAGCGCCTCGGCCAAGACTTTCGTACCTTGGCCGATCGAAAGATTATCCTTCACGAAAACCTGTCCCTCCTGGGAGAGGCGATTCCAGAGCGCCTCGTCGCGGTAGGCGCGCAGCGTCGCATCGGCAAAATTTTCAGCGCCGTTGGCCACCAGTACATGATGGCCATCCTCAAGCCCCGCCCCTTCCACGCCAACATCGGTTGAGACAACCGGCAATCCATAAGACATTGAAGACGCCACCTTGCCCTTTACCCCCGCCCCCGCGCGCAAGGGACACACGAACACGCGCGCGCGGTCAAACAGCGTGCGCAGATCCTCGACCATGCCGAGGACCTCTATATCCTCGCAGGCCAGCGCCTTGATTTCATCTGGCGCGCGCGAACCAGCGATCAGGAATTTGATCCCTGGTTCGGCCTGGCGTAACAAAGGAAAAATTTCCTGCACAAAATACAGTACCGCATCGACATTGGGTGGATGGCCATAGCCGCCCAAAAAGCATACATCGCGCCGCCGCGCGAAGGGAACGTGGGTACCGTAATATTCAAACATCAATGGCCAGGTGATGATATTATCCCGTCCGCTCATCTCGCGCAGAATTTCCGCCTCGGCTTCCGAATGCGTTATGGTGCAATCGGCGGCGGCCACCATGGCCTGCTCGCGTTCCTTCATGGCGGCGGCGGCCACGCGCAAGCCATCGTCATCGTTAAGCGCGGCGGTGCGTTCCATCCGCAAATAATGCAGGTCAGCCACATGGAACATCAACGCCGCCTGGGGCGCGGTCTCGCGGATGGTTGAAATACATCGCTCCATCACACTTGGCCTGTAAACCAAAACGGCATCGAACAGCCAGCCAAAGCGCGCCATATAAAGCGAGAAGTCGAGATCGTAGGGGGCATAAGCGCATTCCACGCCCATGCGTTGCAGGTCGGTGGTATAGCCGGGCTGAAACAGCCAATTATCCACGGGCACGAAGCTGGGTTTATACCCCAGACTCAGGCAGCATTGCAGAGCCATGAAGGTCTGCACGGAACCGGCATCCTGATCAGGTGTCGGCGTGGTGATATCGATCACCAATATGCGTTTGCGTACATCGCGCTCGCGCTCGAAATAGGGAGAATCGGCGTTGCGACGCCGTATCGAAAGCCGCTCCTGCCACCGCAAGAACAGCTTCTTGCTGTTGATGATCTGATAGGCCTTGGTGCCAGCACCAGTATCGGTACCCGATGTCTTGCCCTCATAATGAACAATGCGCGAGCGCGGCTGATACCAGACCTCATGTCCACGGGCAATGACACGCAGGGCAAGATCCGCATCCTCGCAATAAGCGGGTGTAAACAGCTTGTCGAACCCGTCAAGTGCCCGCCAAAGTTCGGTTGGCAGGGCGATCGAGCATCCCGAGATATAATCCACCTGACGGGCATAAGAATAATGCGGGCGGTTGGGATCGTCGTTACGGCCGTAATTCCACGATGAGCCGTCGCGCCAGATAATGCCGCCCGCCTCCTGTAAACTGCCATCGGCATAAAACAGCTTGGAGCCGACAAGCCCCGCCTTTGGCCAAAGCATGAAGCTGGACAGCATTTCATCCAACCATCCCTCGACCACGCGCGTATCGTTATTGAGCATGACCATGTAACGCCCAGTGGCCATGGCTGCACCCGTATTGCAGCTATTGATGAAGCCGCCATTCTTGGGCTGCAGATGATAATGAATGCCCGCGACCCTCGACAGGAATAAAGACGAATCGTCGGGCGACACGTCGTCAATTACAACGATTTCAAAACTATATTTGGACTTATGGGTAAACAGGCTCTCCAGGCAATTGAGCGTATAGGCAAGCTGGCCATAAACGGGAATGACGATCGAGGCATCGGGCTGCGCGGCACCGGGCACTGGCGCGATACCGTTGAGATGGGCAAGCGCCCCCTCAAAATCGGGGGCAGTCTCATCCGCGAAAAAGCGCGCGAAAAACTCCTCACCGCGCCGTCCTTCGAGAATGACCGCGTCATCCACCCGCACATCATAGGCGCCAAGCTCCTGGGGCAGCATCTGCCGGCTAGCGAGCGGCCATTCATGGGACGTGCGCGGCACATCAAAGCTCCGGCCGCCACCACCGGCCCCCGCCGCCAGCCTCATGCCGTCCTGCAGCCTGGCATTATCGGCCCGCAACGCCATGGTTTGCTCCTCCACCGCGAGCAGGCGGTCAATCAGGGCGATGTCATGGCGGGCGTTCAGTGTCATATCATGTACCTTGGGCATTTTTTTCATACGATCGCAAGAGGGTCCGCACCACCCTCAATCAGGCGATTCTCACCCACGAAACGTGTCATTAATTTTTATATTATTAATTATTGCGTCTTCCACCATCCGTTGATAATAAACTGGAATTGCGTAATTTCCTTCCGCAAATTGATCTCGTGCGCCCTCTATTCGATTCGATTTCGTAAAGACAATCCAACCATGGAAGTAGCCCGCATGTCGTGGACCCCCTCTGAAGCCGCCGATATTGATCGCACAGCCACCACCAATCACGACCAAGTTGACCTGACCCGTTTTTTTGGGGTCGGTGGTGCTATTACCGAGCGCTTGCTTGCAGGGTGGTCCGCGCCGGAAGACAACCAGAATTGGAATGACGGCCCCGAAGTTGCCTATTCGCTGCAGGTTTCACCGCCCCCGCGCAAGGCTTGCATCATCCGGGTGGAAGGCGTGCCCTTCATTCACGATCAGGCCCCCTGCCAGACCCTTACCTTATATGTCAACGGCCTGCGGCTGGGCTGGTGGTCACTCGACACCGCGCGGCGCGTTGTCTTGGAAGCCCGGATCGAGCCGGAACAATGGATTATCCGTGACGGCGTGGCGATCGGCGATGTTCGCTGGCACATTCCCCACAGCACCAGCCCACAGCAAGTCGGCGCCGGCGCCGACGAGCGCAAGCTCGGCTTCTGCTTCATGAGCATCACGGTCGCATCAGCCTAAAATGCAGACCAGCTCACAGGCTGGCTTGCTTATTACCGGCGAAGCGCATTGCGATACCGAAGGGGCCGTGCATGGCTGGTGCTGGGCGCCAGACATGCCGGCGGCACGAATCAAGGTGGAGCTTTTAATCCGCGGGATTGCCACGAGGACTGTGGTGGCCTCGCGTTTTCGTGAGGATCTGCGCGAACGCGGTATTGGCGATGGCTATCATGCCTTCACCTTCATCCTGCCGCCAGATGTCTATGAAACTGGTGGCAGGGCCCATGCCGCCCTGCGCGCCGTAGGACATGATGCGGTATTCTGGCAGATGAACGCGCTTTCCCGTGCCATTGATGACACGCTCAAAACCAGCATCCAACGTCTCAATACCGCTATTCAGGATATGGCCGGTGCAATCAGCCAGCTTGAACGCGCGCGCCAAACTGACTCACTGGCCCGAAATTTCGCACGGCTGGCAGAACGCTTGCGGGTGGCGGGCGGGCGGGCCTGAAGAACCGCGCTTTGTTTACGACGATAGCAGAATTAGCTATCGACGGCATATGGCTGTCTTTTCACCAGCGATGACATGAGCGCCGATCCAGACTGGAAAATTCTGGAAACACGCGCGCTTGAGGCGCGCGCGCGCCATGATCACGCGGCTGCCCTTGCCACATTTCATGACATTGCCAGACAACTTCCCCAAGCGGGCTGGGTGCAGGTGCAAATCGGGACTGAATATCGCAGCCTGGGCGATGCCGCCGCCGCCGCAGGCGCCTTTGAACAAGCCTTGCGGTTGGAACCCGGCAATATTTATGCCCGCAATGGATTGGCGCAACTTGCACGCGCGCGCGGCGAGCGCGAAACGGCTTTATCGCTTTTCCGCGAAATCGCGGATCTGGCCCCCAATGCCCATTGGGCTTTAACCGAGGCGGCCACAGATCTGCTGGCGCTTGGCCGCACCGGCGAAGCCCAGGCCACATATGAGACATTGCTGAACAAATCACCAAGCGATCTGCACGCGCAGCTTGGTCTGGGCAAGCTGGCCCGCGCCGCCAATCAACCTGACAAGGCCCTTAGCCTACTCAGCGCGGCCCGCCAGAACGCGCCAGACAGCCCGTGGCCTCACCTTGAAGCTGGCGCGTATTTACTAGAGCTGGGCCGCATTGACGAAGCCGAACAGGCTTACAAAAGCGCCCTTGGCCTGAATGAAGCGCATCTGGCCGAACTTGGGCTTGGCCGGTGCGCGCGTGCGCGTGGCAACCGCGCCGGCGCCTTGCGCCATTTTACCCGCGCCTGCGAAAACGCCCCTCATAGTCTCTGGCCTTGGCTGAGTCTGGCCAATGAACAGCGCGACCAGGGCGATTTCGCGGCTGCCCGTGCCACTGCCCGCAAGGGGCTCGCCCACCATCCGCATGAGGTTCCGCTATGGCGCAACCTGGCTGAAACCGAGGTCCGCACAGGCCAACTGGAAGAGGCGCGGCAGACCCTGCGCACAGCGTTGGGGGCCAGCCCGGACGATACGATCCTGCTGGTGGATCTGGCGCGCCTGGAAAGCAAGCTGGGGGATTTGGCCGCGGCGGACGAACGGCTCATGCGTGCCCTCTCGCTTGACCCCTGTCATATTGCGGCCTTGGCGTTACGGACTGATTTTGATCTGCAGCAAGGTGATATGAGCCAATCACGCGCCTGCTATGCCAGAGCTTTGGCACGCCAGCCTGAGAATCTGGCCCTGCGAATTGGCGCGCTCACTGCGCAGGGGGCGGCCGGTGAAACGCATGAAGCCTTAAATGGTTTTGAAGCCTTGGCCGCCGCGGGGCATGCCACGCCCGAACTTTACCTGGCTTGGGGCCGCTTGGCTCGCGAAACCGGATACATAGCGGGGGCTCTGCGGTTGATGCAGGAGGCCACCGCCAAATTTCCAGGCAATTTCTGGCTGGCCGTGGAGCGGGCACAGGCCGCCTTGGTCTCTGGCCAATATCAATATGAGGCGGAGCGGCGCTTCTTACAGTCTGTTCCGGTCAAAAGCCTCGTCGAGCAAGGGTTTCGCCAGCTCTTTCTCGGCCTTTTGGCCGAACGCACGGGCCAGATTGACACCGCCATCCGCTATTACGAGGCGGCGGTGCGTGCGAATCCGCAAGATATAACCTGCCACATGGCCCTAGCGCGGACCAAATTATTACGACTTGATACCTATTCAGCGCGCCATCATTTGGCCGAGGCCAATGCGCTCAACGCGGGCAATATTCTGCGGCGTGGCGGCTCATTGAATATTTCTCAAAGCCATCTCGGCCAGCTACTCGATGAATATACACTGGATCGCGATCTATTAGCGGATCTACGCGCTCTTGCGGGTTTTGCACCGGCTCACCGCGCTGAGGCACTGCGCCTGCTGGTCATGCGCTACCCTGAAAATGTCGCCGCCGCCGCCACCTTAATGCTGGCTTTGCGCGAAGCCGGGCGGCTTGACCATGTACGATTACGAAATGAACATCTTGCCATTCCCTGTATGATCGGACAATTCTGGGACGCTGATCCCCCTCCCCCTGATATTACCGCGCTCATGGCGAGCTGGACCGAACAAAATCCCAACTACACGGTTCAGCGCTTTTCTCTTCAGAGCGCCGGGGCATTTTTACGCGCCCATTACTCAGAAGCGGTGGTGCGCACCTTTGTTAGCCCCATGGAACCGGCAAAGCGGGCCGATCTGTTCCGCTTGGCTTGGCTGTATAAAAATGGCGGTATTTATGCCGATGCCGACGATCGTTGCCTCGCGCCTATCTCATCATTATTGCCCGACGGCGCCGATATGGTCTTGTATCAGGAAGAATATGCGACATTCGGCAATAATTTCATTGCCACCGCTCCTGGCAATTCCATCATTTTGCGCGCTCTGCAGGAGGCGCTCACTGCCATTGGCCGCGGCGACAGCGATATATTATGGCTTTCCACGGGACCGGGCCTGATCACCCGCATGGTCGCGCAGAAAATTTGCGCGCAAGGTACGGCATTTTTACCGCCTGGCCTTGCTATACTGCAACGGCACGAATTGCATCAGGCCATCGCACCGCATTGCAAAGCGTATTATAAAACCACTTCGGATCATTGGATGAACAGCGCGTTCAAGCGTAGTCTCCTAGGCAACGATTCAAATGCCATGGCCGCACGCAGCTAAAAAAACCAATCATTCACGGCGCGGGCACTGTGCAGCTTTGGTGACGTCCGATCTCAATGGTGGTTGAATAATGACTTGACTGCCCAGAGCTTGCATAAACAAAAGCCGTTAATTCATGTTTTCCGGGCGCAAGCAATGCTCGCGGGATCTTACTGCGATAAGGCGGACTAGCCGAACTTCCAAAAATATCATTATCGAGCGCGAATTTAACAGCAGTGACCTGGCTGCCATTGGCGCTTGCAACCGCATGGACCATTACCGGCGCTTTAATATTTTGACAATCCAACGGATAGGTAATCACCACGATCGGATGCAATAGCGCCGGATCAACATGAAAGCCAAATCCAGCATTCGTTTTCCGCAATTGTTCAATCACGGAATCTGTATATCCAGGCTCCAAATTAAAGCTATCTGGCGCCGTATCATAAGTGGAATATATAGTCTTCTGGTAAAACTCCCAAACCCAAAGCGCGCTGTAAGGCACATGGTAGCGCCTAATGGCGGTAAGCATCTCATCTATAAACTTAATACCTTTGGGAGAGTTTGGATTTTTGGCGCCAAACTCTCCTATAAACAAAGGCTTGTTCAGCTTTTTTGCTTCGTTTTCCAGTACTTTGATTAATTTTGTGGGATTAGAGGTGCTGATGCCGCCCAATTTGGAATGAGGATAGATATGCACGCTGATGACATCGGCATATTTATTCATGGCGGCCAGATCATCTAATGATTGGGCCAGGCTATCTGCCGTCCAATCTGGTTTTCCGGCGATAAAGGCCGGATTTTTTTCCAGATGCTCAGCCGAGGGTCTTGGCCGTGAAAAGCCCGTTGATACCGGAACGGAAGGATCAAGCGATTTGATCAGATCATAGAAACGTTGCGTGAACTTGATCAATTCTTGTGAAGTGAAATTGCTTCTTACACCACAGGCGGAGGGATATTTTCCCCGCTGGCAGTACTTAACAATATTCAGATCAGCAAGCAAATTCATTTCATTTGTCATCTCGTACATATAAATCATATGCTTGCCGCGATAACGTGTAATGAATTCCTCAACATATTTCGACAAAAGGTGCCAGGATTTGGATTGGGGATTATTGATAAGATCCCCTATTGTCTCATGCGTTATGGCTGGAAATTGCCATACATCGAACATAAAAACCGGCACGATCTCTATATGATGGCTTTTCAGGTCGCTCATCATGCTGTCCATATCGGCCCAATATTGGTTGGGCTTCTCAAGCCATAGCGCCAGATCATTTGGCCTGCCATAGGCTGAAGGCCCATAACCTGTTATGGCAATCCGAAAATAATGAACCCCCGCGGCCTGGGCATCGGCGATTGCCTTTCTAGCCATGGCACGCTCAACCCTAATATATTGGGGCTGCCCCTTACCACCACTGGCCCGCCCGAGATATTGCAAGGCAAGATCGAATTTATTGAGGCCAACGGATGGCGGGGGAAAGTCAGGCGACGGAAATGTGGCCCCTGCCCTGGAGTAAATACCGCCAAACAAAAGGAGGCCAACCACCATGCATATTAGTGGCATGACGCCCATCAAAAACCTCGGAATGAGACTCTGCAACCTGCCTCTAGCCCCCGGTCTTATGACGTTGCAGCCTACACGGCCCTCAACTCGAACATCGCCGCTTCCAGTTCGAAGCTGCCATCGTCCTCAATATTGAAATAATCCCGCACAGCATCGGGCGCTTTCCGCTGTACGTGCAAAATCGCCACCATCATATCCTCTGGCGTGCGAGTCCGCGCCGCCCATTCGGCAAATTCCATCCGCATTCGGCGCACCATCGTGCCGTGCACGGCAAACCCCGCACGGGCCAGCTCCGCCCCCCATTCGGGCATCGTATAATTGCGCACATGCGAGGGATCGCGCAGCAATTCCATAACCTGCAAATGCGTATCCAACACGCGCGCTGCCGGGGCCACCGTATCGATAAACACGGCAAACCCGCCGGGCTTAATCACCCGCCGCGCCTCGCGCAGCCCGGCGGCAAAATCCTGCCAATGATGCGCGGTAAAGCGGCACAACACCACATCGAAAAATCCCGCCTCAAATGGCAAGGCTTCAGCCGCGGCCTGTCTTGTCTCGATATTCGAAAGTCCGCGCGCGGCCGCATTGGCCGCCACCTGGTCCAGCATCGCGGCGGTTACATCCACCGCCACCACCTGCTTCACATGGGCAGCCGCACGGTAGCTCACATGCCCGCCGCCACAGCCCAAATCCAGCACCACCGCATCGGCACGCTGAGCCAGCAAGGCGTCTATCCGGTCCAGATCAACCCCGGCTGCATGCACCGCACTGCTAACATAATCGGCGGCGCGGGGCGCATATTGCGCGGCCACGAATTCCTGCTGCGACATTGCCTGGCTGTCCTTTCAATTGGGCGGGCGCCAGACTGAACCCACCCACCCTAGCGGTCAAGCCAGGGCGTCCACCCTGAGGATCAGGGCCAGCCCATCTTCGCCAAACAAGCAGGAACGCGCTGGGTTTATGCCAATACCAACCGTCTGGTTAGGGTGGATGCGCGCCTCATCCGGTGCCTTGATAATCAGCAGATCATCCTGCGGCGTGCGCACATGCACCAGCATCTCAGCCCCCAAATGCTCCACCACCTCAACCTTGCCGCGCAGCGCGCCATCATCAGCCAAGTTCAGGCTTTCCGGGCGCAAGCCAAGCGTCACCCGCGCGCCAGTCTTAACCAAAGCGTCACGCGCCGGCACCGCCAGGCTCTCCCCGCCCGGCAGTGTCAGCCGCACGGCCGCGCCATCATGCCCGGCCACCGCCACCTCCAGCATGTTCATGCGCGGCGAGCCGATAAACCCGGCCACGAATTTGCTCGCCGGGTTACGGTAGAGTTCCAGCGGCGCGCCCACCTGCTCCACGCGCCCGCCATTCAGCACCACAATACGGTCGGCCATGGTCATGGCCTCAACCTGGTCATGCGTTACATACACCATGGTTGCTTCAAGCTCCTGGTGCAGCTTGGCAATTTCGGTGCGCATCTGCACGCGCAGCGCGGCATCCAGATTGGAGAGCGGCTCGTCGAAGAGAAAACATTTCGGATTACGTACAATAGCGCGGCCAATGGCAACGCGCTGGCGCTGTCCGCCCGAGAGCATTTTCGGCCGCCGATCCAACAATGCCTCCAATTGCAAAATCCGCGCGGCCTGCGCCACCTTAGCCGCAATCTCCGCCTTGGGCTTTCCTGCCATCTTCAGCGCAAACCCCATATTTCCTGCCACCGTCATATGCGGGTACAACGCGTAAGACTGGAACACCATGGCCAGTTCGCGCTCATCTGGCGGAATCTCATTGGCGCGCACACCATCAATCAGCAACTCCCCGGCGCTAATCTCCTCCAGCCCCGCGATCATGCGCAACAGCGTGGATTTGCCACAGCCCGACGGCCCCACAAACACCACGAATTCGCGATCCTTGATGCTCAGATCGACACCTTTTACAACCTCTCCGGTGCCATAGGTCTTGCGCACGCCGCGCAGTTCAAGCGTTGCCATGGTGTCTCCTTACTTACTTTACCGCGCCAAAGGTCAGGCCGCGGACGAGATGGCGTTGCGTGAGGCTGCCAAACAGCAGCACGGGGGCCACCGCCAGCACCGAGGCGGCGGAGAGCTTGGCCCAGAACAGCCCCTCGGGCTGCGAAAAGCGGGTGATAAAAGCCGCGAGCGTGCCGGCATGGGCGGCGGTGAGGTTAATGCTCCAGAAGGATTCATTCCACGCCAAGATAATGGACAGCAAGGCCGTGGAAGCAATGCCAGGTGCGGCCAGCGGTAGCAACAGATGCTGCATTTGCTGGCGCGTATTTACCCCGTCCACCAACGCCGCTTCCAAAATAGCCGCTGGAATATCTTTAAAGAATGAAAACAGCATCCATATCACCAGCGGCAGGTTCATCAGCATGTTCAGGATGATAAGTCCGGTGCGCGTATCCAGCAGCCCAACATCGCGATAGATGAGATAAACCGGCACAAGTGCGCCCACGGGCGGCAACATCTTGGTGGAGAGCATCCAGATCAGCAGCCCTTGCGTGTGCCGCCCCGGCCGGAACGCCATGGCATAGGCAGCGGGAAAAGCGATGATCACGGCAAACAGCGTCGCGCCCAGACTGACGATGATGCTGTTAAGCGCGAAACTCAAATACCCTGTCTGCGCCGTGGCGGCGGCAAAACTGCCAAGCACGGGCTTGAAGATCAGCAAGGGCGGCACGGCGATGGCGGCACGCTCGGTCTTGAATGCAGTCACCAGCATCCAGATGATGGGAAACGCAATCAGCAGGGCCGCGAACCAGGCCGCAAGCCCGGTCAGCCGGGAGAGGAAAGAACGCTGCATGCTCCACCTACCGGTTCAAGCTGCGCGCGACACTGCGCATAAGGAACAGGCCAACAATATTGGCCAGCACAATGGCCAGCACCCCAGCCGCCGAGGCCCCGCCCACATTAAAATCGAGCAGGGCGCGGATATAGACGAGAAAGGTCAGCGTCGTCGTCGCATCGCCCGGCCCGCCGGAGGTTGTGGTCAGAATCTCGGCGAAGATCGAGAGCAGGAAAATCGTTTCCATCATCACCACAATGGCGACCGGCCGGCCCAGATGCGGCAGGATGATATAACGCAACCGCGCGAGCGGCCCCGCACCATCCATGCGCGCGGCCTCAATCTGGCTGGAATCAAGCGATTGTAACGCGGTCAGCAAAATAAGCGTGGCAAATGGGATCCATTCCCAAGATACAATGATAATCAGCGCCACCATGGGCGCTGTGCTGAACCAGGGAATGACGGGCAGGCCAAACAGGCCCATCATCCAGCCCAGCAGGCCGTTCAGCGGGTTGAGCAGCAGATTCTTCCAAATCAGCGCCGCCACCGGCGGCATGACGAAAAAGGGCGAGATGGCGAATAGCCGCGCTGCGCCGCGCCCGGGAAATTCGGCGTTCAGCAGCAGTGCCAGCGCCGTTCCCACAATGAGCGAAATGACCAGCACACTGGCCACCAGAATGATGCTGTTGGCAATCGCCGTCAGTGAGCCCGGATCGGAGAAGAGCAGGTCGTAATTGCGCAGCCCGACAAAGAAATGCCGCCCCGGATCGAGCAGATTATAATACCGCGTGGAGTACCACAAGGTCATGGCCAGCGGCACAACGGACCATATGCCCAGCACAATTACAGCGGGGCTGAGCAGCGGCCAGCCGCGTCCCTCGCGCCGCCCTCCAACCTTCGTTCCGCCCGCCATTATGAGCGCCACCCCCTATTACGGCCCGCCATAGCCAGCCGCCTCAATCGCATTTTTCGCCGAACGCTGCGCTCGCTTCAGCGCCTGCGCCACACTCATGCGCCCGGCCAGCGCGCCCGCCATATCCTGCCCCACGCTGGTGCCAATCCCGTCAAAGGCGGGAATATCGACATATTGAATCCCCGTATAAGGCACCGGCGTGGCGGTGGGGTGTTTGGTATCTGCCGTTTCCACCGCATGCGCCACCAGCGGCGCAAAGGGGGCCGCGGCCAGATAAGCCGGGTTGGCATAGGTGGATTTACGCGTGCCCGCCGGCACCGCCACCCAGCCCTGATCCTTGGCCACCATCTCGATATATTGTTTCGAGGTTGCCCATTCGATGAATTTCTTCGCCGCCGCCTCATGCCGCGAGGATGATGGAATGGCGAACGACCAGGCCCACAACCAGTGCGAGCCGTTGGGCGTAACCTGCACCGGCGCATCCACCATGCCGGTCACCTTCGCCACCGTTGACTGGCTGGGGTCATACAAGCTGCCGGCAGCGATGGTGGAATCCACCCACATCGCGCATTTACCGGCGGCAAACAGCGCCAGATTCTCGGTAAAGCCGTTAGAGGCGGCATTAGGCGGCCCATCCCGGCGCAGCAGCTTCACGTAAAATGAAATCGCCTTATGCCAGGCTGGGCTTTCCAATTGCGGCTGCCATTTCATATTGAACCAGCGCCCGCCAAACGTGTTCACAAGCGTGGTGATATAGGCCATGTTCTCGCCCATGCCGGGCAGGCCGCGCAGGCACACGCCATACACGCCATGCGCCTTGTCGGTCAGCTTATTCGCGAATTGCGCGATCTGCGTATAGGTCGGGTGCGCGGGCATGCTTAGCCCCGCCTTTTTGAACAAATCCTTACGGTAATAGGTCACCGAGCTTTCGGCATAAAATGGAAGCGCATAAAGTGCCCCCTTATAAGAAAGCTCATCGCGCACCGTGGGAAACACATCGTCCAGATCGTAGGAGGCCGGCAGATTGGTCAGCTTATCCAGCCAACCCGAACGCGCCCAAAGCGGCGTTTCATACGGCCCGATCATCACCACATCGAACCCACCCGATTTGGTCGCGACATCCATGGTCACGCGCTGGCGCAGGCGGTTTTCCGGCAGCACCACCCAGTTAAGGTGAATTCCGGTGGCCTTGGTAAAGGCCGGAGAGAGTTTTTGCAGCGTGACCATGTCGGGATTGTTCACAATCGCCACGGCCAGCGTCTCGGCCCGGGCCGCGCGCACGGCACCCGCCCCCCCCCCCAATATCAGCGCAACCGCCAGAACAGCTCTTCTCATTGACATGGGCTCAGTCTCCGAAATGGCCTCCGCTTGAAACTTCATTTATGGAACTTCGTCAAGTTTGAGGGCTAAAAACCATTAAAAATCAACATCCCAAAACAAAAACCCTCCTTCATCCCCGTTTCTTTTTTTCTTTTAAAAAAACAAAGCTCTTATCATTTCATCTTTTTTTCGCAGGTACCAGCCCCTGGCAAAACGTCCAAACCACCGCGTCAAAATCCAAAAGACCATTCCGTAATCTTGGCTTTTCGCACTTGCCTTTTCATTTCTTTATAGATTCGTCTTAGTCTTTAGCCGCGCCCTTCCAACACTTCATCATCATATCACGACATAATCCCCGCCATGCTTGGCACGTCCCTCCCCCCGTGCTTTAAACCGCGCGCGATTTCATGAAGAAAGGATAGTCGATGACGCAGATCACGCCAGCCGCCCCCCCGATCGAAGCCGTGATTTTCGATATGGACGGCTTGCTGCTCGATACAGAGAGCCTGGCGATGGACGCGCTGATGAGTGCCGGACAGGCGCTTGGCTACGACATGACGCGCGATTTCTGCCATTCCCTGATCGGCGCGCCGATGGATCGCTGCCACGCCCTGGCGGTGGCAACCTATGGCCAGGATTTTCCCGTTGCCCGCTATTTCGAGCTGCAGGAGGTTCATCTTCGCCAACTCGTCAATGACGGCAAAATGAACCTTAAAATCGGCGTGCTGGAATTGCTGGATGAGCTGGATGCGCGCGGCATCAAGCGTGCCATCGCCACCTCATCCAGCCGCATGCGCACCGATCATCATCTTGGCCTGGTCGGCATCGCGCAGCGTTTTGCCCACATCGTCACGCGCGACGATGTCTCGCGCGGCAAACCGCATCCAGACCCCTACCTCAAGGCGGCTGAATTGCTGGCGGTAGACCCGCAAGCCTGTCTGGCGCTGGAGGATTCCTATAATGGCGTACGGGCCGCGCACGCGGCGGGCATGCGCGTGATCATGGTGCCGGATTTACTGGAACCCACGGAAGAAATGCACGACAAAGCCCTTCGCATCGCCCGCGACCTGCATGAGGTACGGATCTGCCTGGGCTCGCTGCACGCGCCCATCGCTTAACCCCTCCCCCTGGCGGCGGCATCAGCCCGCCGCCAGCAATTCCGCCAGTCGGTCGCGCACCACCTCACGCACCGGCAGGGTTGCCAGATCGTGCAGGTCGCGCGCAAGTTCCTCCACCACGGCCTCATGGTTGGGCAGTTTTGGGCCAAATACCTCCTCAAGCCCCAGGAAGGAGCGCGCCAGCACCATCGGGTCGCCGCCCGCCGCCGCGCACAGGCGCTTCATTTCGTCTTTTTTCTGGTCGATCAGCAGCACCTGCGGGCCTTTTGTCTCATGCTGCGTGAACCAGCGGATCCAGGCCGCCGCCACCAATATCGTGCAGGGGCCAGAGCGCCCTTCCTGCAAATTTTCCCGCAAGGGACGCATCAGCCGGGTTGCGAACTTGGCAGAGCCATTACGGCCAATGCGCGACACGTCGTGCCTTATCGCCGGGTTGCGCAGCCGCGCCATTAAATCGGCCACGTAAGCACGCAACCGGTCCGGCGCCATATCCAGCGTCGCCCCCTGTTCACGCAACATGAACGCCTCGGCCAGTTCGGCGAAAAGCGGGTCGGCCACGGTCTCGGCAATGGTCTTGTAGCCGGCCAGCGCGCCCAAATAGGCCAGCAGCATATGCGTGCCGTTCAGCAGCCGGAGCTTGGCCAGCTCAAACGGCCGTACATCGCGCACGAACTGCGCGCCGGCCGCCTCCCACAACGGGCGCGGCCCGTCAAACTCCTCGATCACCCATTGGATATAAGGTTCCATGGAGACAGGGGCGGCATCATACAGCCCCAGCAGGCGCTCGGCATCCTCGCGGTCGGCCGAGGTGGCGGCAGGCACAATACGGTCCACCATGGTATTGGGAAAACATACATTGGCATCAATCCAGCTGGCGAGCGTATCGTCGCGCATGGCCGCGAAATTGGCTACGGCCCGGCGCAGCGTGCGCCCATTATCAGAGACATTGTCGCACGAGATGATCACCGGCGGTACCGTGCCGGCATCGCGCACCTTACGCAAACCATAGGCAATGGCGCCGATGGCGCTGCGCGGATGCGCGGGGTGGCGCAGATCGTGCAGCACGTCGAGATGGTCTTTCTGCAGCCGTCCGCTGGCCGGCTCCAGCAAATAGCCGGGCGGGGTTATAGTCAGGGTCACGATGCGGGTCTGCGGGTCGGCAATACGCTGCGGCAGGGGCTTAGGGTCGGTTGGGGCGTGGATCACCTCTCGCAAGGTGCCGATAATTTCGGCCCTGGTACCGGCCGCGCTGCGCTCCAGCAGGGTGTAGAGCCCATCTTGCGGCTGCAATTGGCCGGGGACGGTCATACGGGTCATGCTGGCGGCGGCAATGCCCCAGCGCAAGCCTTCTTCACCTTGCGCCTCGATTGCACGTTGCGTGGCGAAGGCTTGATGCGCCCTATGGAACGCGCCGCATCCCAGATGGAGAATACCACAAGACAAAGCCGCCGGATCGTAACGCGGGCGGCGCACTTTTGGCTTTACCTCATTCAACGTGGCGCGTGACAGCCGCTTAACGCCCGGCAGGGGGGAGGAACTCTGCGCTGGCGTCGATCCGGCTAAATTCCGCAGTCACAAAAACATCTCCTTATCAAAACAAATAAATATTCACCAAAATCAACAAATCCCGCATCATTCCCACAATCTTGGATAAACGATGAGAAACGAAAAGGCGAATAAAAATTTATGAATAAATCGCACAAACAAAGACAACAAGCCTTGCGCTTCAAAAAAAACTACGCTAGTTCCCCGCTCTACTCGTTTGGACCCGGTGCAAATCCGGGTGGCTCTTCCGGCCGCTTATCCGCCGGATAACGATATGGGCAACCTTAACAAATCACCGGAGGTTGGGTGGTTATGTTATTTTGCAGGCAGCATTTTTTCATGAATTTTCCGAAGATTTCCCGCCAGACATGGTCTGTTAATCCACGCCTGGACATTCTCTCCGGGCTCATCGTCGCCTTCGCGCTGATCCCCGAAGCCATCGGCTTTTCCGTCGTCGCCGGCGTTCCGCCTGAAGTCGGGCTGTACGCATCTGTTATCATCGCCACGGTCATTGCCTTTACCGGCGGCCGCCCGGCCATGATCTCGGCTGCCACCGCCTCCACCGCAGTGCTGATGGGCGGGATTGTGCATGCACATGGCCTGCAATATCTATTCGCGGCGACCATTCTCATGGGGATTTTCCAGATTCTGGCGGGTATTCTTAAACTCGGACGGCTCATCCGGTTTGTTTCGCAATCGGTTATGACTGGATTTGTCAACGCGCTCGCAATTCTTATTTTTATGGCGCAGCTGCCACAACTCGTCGGTGTACCGCCGGTCACTTATCCGCTCATCGTACTTGGCCTGGCCGTCATTTATGGCCTGCCGCGCCTGTTGCCCTGGCTGACGAAATATGTTCCATCGCCGCTCATTGCCATAACAATCCTTACAATCATTTCGTATTCGTTTCACCTGCATGTGCGCAGCATTGCCTCGCTTGGCAAACTGCCAAGCACACTGCCCAGCTTTGGCTTGCCGCATGTGCCGCTCACGCTGCACACGCTGCAAATTCTACTGCCCGTCTCCATCGCGCTGGCCGCGGTGGGGCTGCTGGAAACCATGCTTACCGCTGGCATCGTCGATGACCGCACCGATACGCCCAGCAACAAAAACCGCGAATGCTCGGGCCAGGGCATCGCCAATATCGCTTCAGCCTTCTTTGGCGGCATGGGCGGCTGCGCGATGATCGGGCAGTCCATCATCAACGTCTCCTCCGGCGGGCGCGGGCGGCTTTCCACGCTGGTTGCGGGCTTGTTCCTGCTCATCTTGCTGGTTAATCTGCATCCTCTGCTGGCCATCGTACCTGTCGCCGGGCTCACGGCGGTGATGATCATGGTCTCGATCAACACATTCTCCTGGCGCTCGCTCACGCAATTGCGCAGCAATCCGCCCACTTCCACCATTGTCATGCTCGCCACCGTCATCACCGTGGTGGCGACCAAGGATCTGGCAGATGGTGTCGCTGTTGGCGTGCTGCTCTCGGGTATTTTCTTCGCGGGCAAGGTATCGCGCCTCAACCGCATCACTTCCAGCCTGTCGGAAGATGGGCGTATCCGCACCTACCGCGTCGAGGGACAGATTTTCTTTGCCTCGGCGGGCACCTTCTTCGATGCGATCGACCTGCTGGAGCCGATTGACGGTCTCGTCATCGATGTCAGCCACGCGCATTTCTGGGACATCTCAGCCGTCAACGCGCTGGACCGCATCGTGCTCAAGGGGCATGCGCATGGGTTGGCGGTGCGTGTGGTCGGGTTGAACGAGGCCAGCGAGACTATGGTTGAGCGCTTCGCGGAACACCGCCAGCCCGCAACAGCCGAGGCCCTGGCGGCGGTGGAGTAATCCACCGCCAACATCTTAGCCGTTAAAATCCAGCCCTATATCCAAAACCCGGGCGCTATGGGTGAGCCAGCCGGCGGAGAGCAGATCCACGCCCGTTTCAGCAATCGCGGGGGCAGTTTCGGCGGTAATCCGCCCCGAGGCCTCCGCAATCGCGCGCGCGCCAATCATCGCCACCGCCTCGCGCAACATGGGCGGGGCCATATTGTCCAGCAGCACCGCATCCGGCGCGTGCGCCAGCGCTTCCTCAAGCTGGGCCAACGTATCCACCTCGATCTCAATTTTCACCAGGTGTCCGGCATGGCGGCGCGCGGCCGCCATCGCCACCCCTACCCCGCCGGCGATGGCGATGTGGTTATCCTTGATCAGCACCGCATCATCGAGCCCAAAGCGATGATTACTGCCCCCGCCGCAGCGCACCGCATATTTCTCGGCAAAACGCAGGCCCGGCGTGGTCTTGCGCGTGCAGGCAATGCGCGCCTTGGTATGGGCAATGGCCTCGGCAATCCCGGCCGTGGCGGTGGCAATGCCGCTCAAATGGCCCAGATAATTCAGTGCCACGCGCTCGGCTGTTAAAATGCCGCGCGCCGGGCCCGCTATATCGGCCAGCACGGTACCGACCTCCAGAGGCGCGCCGTCGGCCAGGCGGGGGTCAAACCGGATCGCGGGATCGATCAGCGCAAAGGCGACCGCGCAAAAATCCAAGCCCGCCGCCACGCCCGGCTCGCGCGCCACCATGGCCACACGGGCCTGAACATCCGGCGCAATCACGGAATCAGAGGTCACATCCCCCGCTCTTCCCAAATCCTCCAGCAGCGCGGCGCGCACCGCCGGCTCGATCATGATGAGGGGAAGTTTCGGCACATTCATGGTCGCGTTTCCTTCAGGCGGCTTTTTGGGTCACATCGGGGTCATCGGCACGGGCATGCGCGCCGACAGAAGCCGTGCGCGCCAGCGCCTGTTCGGCAATGCGCAGGCACAGTCCGGCCGCCGGGTTATGCGGCGCCAGCGCGGCAAAGCGCACCGCAGCGGCCGCCAAGCCTTGCGCATCGCGCAGCACGCCCAAATGCGCCGACATCAGCGCCCTGAGCGGCGTTGCATCGGGCATGGGCGGCGACGGGGGATCAGATGCGGGGCGCACAGCCCGGCTCTCATACGCCGCCATGGCGCGGCCGGCCGCCTCGCCGCAAATGGCGGCTTCCAGAAGCGAGTTACTGGCCAGACGGTTGGCGCCATGCAGGCCGGTACACGCCACCTCACCCGCGGCAAACAGCCCCGCCAGACTGCTTTGCCCGTGCGCATCCACCGCAACACCGCCCATATGGTAGTGTGCTGCCGGGCGCACCGGAATGGGCTGGCATGCCGGGTTAAGCCCGGCCTCGGCGCAAATCGCGCTGATCGCGGGAAAGCGCACGGCAAAACGCGCCTCCAGCGGCCGGGCGTCCAAAAACACCTCATGCCCGGCCTGAACATGCGCGAACACCGCGCGCGCCACCACATCGCGCGGGGCGAGGTCGGCGCCATTCATGAAATAAGCGCCTGTCTCGTCGATCAGCCGCGCCCCCTCGCCGCGCACCGCTTCAGAAATCAGCGGCAGCGGCGCGCGCGCCACATCCAGCGCCGTGGGATGGAACTGGATGAATTCCAAATCCCTTAATTGCGCCCCCGCCTCGGCCGCCAGCATCAACCCCTGGCCAATCGCGCCCGGCGGGTTGGTGGAATAGCGGAACAACCCGCCAATACCCCCCGTGGCCAGCAGCACGCGGCTGGCGGGCAGCACGAACATTTCATCCCCGCGCGCGGCTAAAACGCCACTCACACCGGCATCATCGGTTAAAATCCGCCGGGCCGTGGCGTCCAGAATCGTGACACTGGGTGCCGCCCGCACAGCTTCTATCAGCGCGCGCATGATCTCCGCCCCGGTCTGGTCGCCCCGCGCATGCAGAATGCGCGGCCGGGCATGGGCTGCTTCCAGCCCCAAAGCGAGCGCGCCTTGCGCATTCCGGTCAAACCGCACACCCAGCGCCAGCAGCCGCTCGATCAGCGCCGGCCCGGCGCCAATAATCCGCGCCACCGCGGCCGCGTCGCACAAGCCCGCCCCCGCCGCCAGCGTGTCAGCCACATGCAAGGACGTATCATCATCCGCGCCAATGGCGGCGGCCAGGCCGCCCTGGCTCCAGGCGCTGGCCGCACCAGTCCCCAGCGCCCCGGCATTGAGCAGGGTCACCGGATGGGGGGCGGCGGCCAGGGCCGCCATCAACCCCGCAACACCGCCGCCAATGATGATCATTTAACCGCCAGCATCCGCTCCACCGCCCGGCGTGCGGGCGCGAACAGCGCCTCGGGGATGGTCACTTCGGTCTGCATCTCCTCCAGCGCGCGGCGGATATTGCCCAGCGTGATCCGCTTCATGTGCGGACACAGATTGCATGGCCGCACGAATTGCGTGCCCGGATTGGCCTGGGCGATATTATCGCTCATCGAGCATTCCGTGATCAGCGCCACCCGGGCCGGTTTTTCGCGCTTCACATAATCGGCCATCACCGCGGTGGAGCCCGAGAAATCCGACACCGCCACCACTTCGGGCGGGCATTCCGGATGGGCGAGGATCACCACCCCCGGATGGGCGGCGCGCAATTGCTCGATCTCGCCGGGGGTAAAGCGCTCATGCACCTCGCAATGGCCCTTCCAGGCGATGATTTTCACATCCGTTTCCTTGGCCACGTTCTGGGCCAGGAATTCGTCCGGCAGCATGATCACTTCCGGCACGCCGAGCGATTCCACCACCTTTTTCGCATTGCCCGAGGTGCAGCAAATATCGGAGGCCGCCTTCACCTCGGCCGAGGTATTCACATAAGCCACCACCGGCCGGCCGGGATATTTGGCGCGCAGCAGGGCGACATCTTCAGCGGTGATGGATTCGGCCAGTGAGCACCCCGCCTGGGCATCGGGGATCAGCACAATCTTGCCCGGATTCATCAGCTTGGCGGTCTCGGCCATGAAATGCACGCCCGCCAGCACGATCACATCGGCATCGGCTTTTTCCGCCTCGCGCGCCAGGGCCAGACTGTCGCCCACGATATCGGCGACACCATGGAAAATCTCCGGCGTCTGGTAATTATGGGCCAAGATCACGGCGCGGCGCTGGCGCTTAAGTTCCAAAATCGCCTTCGCATCCTCTTCCATCGCGGCCCATTCAACGGGCGGAATCACGCGGGAGACGCGGTCATAAATCGGGTCGAACGGCATGTTTGCTCCCTTATACTCAAAGTGAGTATAAATTGATGAAACGTGGTTATACTCAAGCTGAGTATAAGGAGGCAAGGGTTTTTATCTAACCAGCGGCAATTTGCTGCCCGCGATGCGGCGTTCCTCCAGCACGGCGGGGCGGAAGCGGAACAGCTTGGCGGGGCGCCCGGCAAGACCTGATGTGGTGCGCCCGGTCTCTTCCACCAAATCTTGCTGGGTGATCAGCCTGCGGAAATTCGGCTTATGCAGGCTCTGTCCGGCCAGCGCCTCCATGGTCTGCTGCAATTCCAACATGGTGAAGTCACGTGGGAGCAGCTCGAACATCACCGGGCGGTATTTGATCTTGGCGCGCAGCCGGGCGATGGCGGTGGCGAGAATCCGCCGATGGTCATGTGTCATCTCCAGCCCTGGTACGGGGGCTGGCGCCCCCTGACGCGCGCGCCGCGCCTCGGGAATCAGCTTGGCCTCCCAGAGCAGCTCATAGCGTTGCAGCACCAGCTCCTCATTCCACCCCTCACCCGCGCCGAACAAGGCGGTCAGACGCGCCTGGCGGGCAGGTACCGGCCCGGCCCAGGCGGCCAGATGCCGCACAATGGCGGCGACATGGCGCTGTCCCTCCGGGTGGCGATGATCCTCCCACGGGAAATATTCGTACCAGCCGCGCCAAGCGGCATCCGGGTCGAGTACGGGCGCCTCCCGCGTAAGACCGAGATAAGAGACGGAAATACCCCGCCCGCCGCCGCGCTGCTGGTCGGCGAAGGTGTAAAGCTGCTCGACATAGCCAAGCGGATGGTGAGTCTGCCGCTCGACCCAAGCGCGCAAACCCGCCTGCAAGGAGCGATGCCCCGTTTCCAGCGGGCCGGATGGCAGGGCGGAGCCGTTCTCAATGGTCAGCACGCGCGGCGCGCCATCCGTCACGGCGACCAGCACCGCGATCAGTTCCGCCTGAATCGGTTCATTGCCCATACACCCCTTTATTACGCGTTTGCGCGGCGGCGAAAACCGCCCACCGCCTTTTTATCTCCCCACAGGCAGGCCAGGAATGGCCACGCCAAAGCTTTGCAGCAGCAAAATGGCGTTGAGCAGCAAAATAACGGCCATGCCGATAAAGGCGGCGGCATCGGTGAGCCTGCCATTGGCAAAGGAGCCCATAATGTCGCGCCGGCGGGTGAACCAGACCAGCGTAACCATGGGCACTGGCAGGGCGAAAGACAGCACCACCTGGCTGAGCACCAGCGCTTCAGTGGAATTGACCCCCAGCCCGACGACGATAAAGGCCGGCACCATGGTGACAAGGCGGCGCAGCCAGACGGGAATATGAAATTCCATGAAGCCCTGCATGATCATCTGCCCCGCCATGGTGCCAACGGCGGAGCTGGAAATGCCCGAGGCCATGAGCGAGATCAGGAAGATCGCCGCAGCGCCACCGCCCAGCAGCGGGGTGAGAGTGTGGTAGGCGGTGCCGATCTCGGCGACATCGCTATGCCCGGCATGGAAGGCGGCGGAGGCCATCATCACCATCGCCATGTTCACAAGCCCGGCCAAAGCCAGCGCCACCACCACTTCGGCATTGGAAAAGCGTAGTAATTTGCGAATTTCGCCCGCATTGCGCGCCGGCACCCGCGCCTGGGTGAGGCCGGAATGCAGATAGATCGCATGCGGCATGACCGTGGCGCCGATAATCCCCACCGCCACGGTGAGCGCCTGCGCATCGGGCAGCACCGGCAGCAGCGCATGCAGCACGGCCTGTCCCCAATGCACGCGGGCAATGAATAATTCCGCTGCGTAGCAAACCCCGATGGTGCCAACCAACCCGCCGATGATGATCTCCATGGGCCGGAACCCGCGCCCGCCCAGCCACAGCAGCCCGTAGGTGACAATGGCGGTCACCGCCATACCGGCGAGCAGCGGCAGGCCAAACAGCAGGGACAAGCCAATCGCCCCGCCCAGAAACTCGGCGAGGTCGGTCGCCATGGCCGCGACCTCGCTGATCAGCCAAAGCCCCCCTACCAGCCCGCGCGGCAGATGCAACCGGCACATTTCGGCGAGGTTGCGCCCGGTCACAATGCCAAGCTTGGCCGAGAGCGCCTGGAACAGCATGGCGATGAGATTGGCCATGAGCACGACCCAGAGCAGCGTATAGCCAAAACGCGCCCCGGCCTGGATGTTGGTGGCGAAATTGCCGGGGTCCATATAGGCGATGGAGGCGATGACCGCCGGCCCCGCGAACAGGAGCATGACTCCCGGCCCCTGCCTGCGGCCGGCAAGCACCTCGCGGATCGCGGCAAGGGTCCGCTCGGAAAGAGGCTGTCCGCTCATGAATTCACCGGGCTCGCTGGATTGTCCCGGCAAATGTAGCCTTGGCTACAAATTACGCAAGATCTCGGCGGGCTTCATGCCCTTACGAACATGCCAATGGTCAGCGCCACGCCAATGCAGGTGATCGCCACGCGCAGGATTTTCTCGGGGATATGCCGCAGCATCAGCACCCCCACCTGCCCGCCAATAATCGCCGCCACCGCCACCATCAGCACGATCGTCCAATTCACATTGGTGATCAGGAGGAAAATGACGACAGCGGACACGTTCATCACCGCGGCAAGGACATTCTTGGTCCCGCCCGCATGCCGTACCGAAAGCCCGGCGGCGGTGAGCGCCGCCAGCATCAATATGCCGATGCCGCCGCCAAAATAGCCGCCATAAATCGAGATCAGCACCTGCAGCAAAATGGCCACACGCGGCGAGACCGGGGCGGGCGCGTCCTGCGCGCGCTTCTTGGCGAAGAAACTGCCCCAGGCGAACACCACGGTCGCGAACAGGATGAGAAACGGCACCAGATGCGTGAACAGGCTGACCGGCGTGGCCAGCAGCAGCACAGCCCCCACGGCCCCGCCCAGCAGGCTGACCACGACCAGCGTGCGCAAGGAGAGCCCCGCCGCCCCCTCCATTAAGTGCCGCCCGGCCCAGCCGGTTGTCGCCTGGCCGGGGAATAGCGCGATGGTGGAGGTGATATTGGCCGCGCGCGGGTCCAGCCCCGCCAGCAGCAGGGCCGGGAAGGTCAGGAACGAGCCCCCGCCCGCGATCGCGTTCTGCGCCCCGGCGATGAACGCGGCCACCACCAGAACGATATGCGCCAGCATCAGAGCAGGGCCTTCAGCTCCGCCGCCTCGGGCCTGGCGCCGATACGGCTAATGGCAAGGGCCGCCGCGCGCGCGCCAAGCCGCCCCGCGGCCTCCAGCCCCTTTCCTTGCGTGTAAGCCGCCAAAAACCCAGCGGCATAGGCATCGCCAGCACCTGTGCTGTCCAGCACCGTGGTTGGGGCGGCGGGAATCTCGATCCGCTGGCCTTCATGCAAAATCACGCTGCCCGCCTCGCTTCGGGTGAGCACGGCCAGCTTCAGCTGGGCCGCCGCCTGGGCCGCCGCATCCTCAAAATGATGGCACTGATAAAGGCTGCAAATCTCGGCCTCATTGGCGAACAGAATATCCACCCCGCCCGCCAGCAGGCGGCGGAAGCCGTCGCGGTGGCGGTCCACGCAGAATGCGTCGGATAAGGAGAGCGCTGTCTTCTGTCCGGCCGCGCGCGCCATTTTTACCGCCTCGGCAAACGCCGTCTGCGCCGCCGGGGGGTCGAACAGATAGCCTTCGAGATAGGTCACGGCGGAGGCGGCGATCACGGTCTCGTCCAGATCGTGCAGCCCGAACTCACCACCAGCACCCAGATAAGTGTTCATCGTGCGCTGGCCATCGGGGGTGACGATAATCAGGCAGCGCGCGGTGGGAATAGACGTGGTGAGTGGTGCCGTGGGATAATGCACGCCGTGCCCCGCGATCTCGCGGCGGAACACGTCGCCCATCTCGTCATCCCCCACCTTACCCAAAAACGCCACCCGCGCGCCAAGAGCCGACGCCACCGCGCAGCTATTGGCGACCGAGCCGCCCGAAGCGGTCATCCCGCCCGCCATGGCCTGGGTCAGCCGGGTCGCGGTATCGGCGTCGATCAGCGACATCGCGCCCTTGGGCATGTCATGCCGGTTTAAAAATTCGTCATCCGCTGGCAAGAGATAATCGACAATGGCGTTGCCGATGCCGGTGATATCGAAACGCGTGACGGCCATGCTTGCATTCTCCCAAATTCGGCGCGGCACGGCGTTAGCACCGGAGCCGTGAATCCTGCAAACGGGCGCGGTTGTCGGCCGCCGCCGCAGCGTGCTAGGCCGCTTTGTCTGCCATGCATGAGCCACGGAGGAGCTGTGTTCAACAAGCGCAAGATAGAAGAGCCCAAACCGGCCACCAAAGCGGCATCGTCAGCCGAGCCGGTGACACCGCAAAACGCCTTGTCCGATCTGCCGGACGATGTCGCCCCGGCGACAACCTACGTTCCCCCCAGCTTCAAGGAGCCCGCAATGGCCCGTTCTCCCTTCGCGCCGCCGCCTTTATCCACAGCGCCCGCCGCTAATCCGGCCAATCCGGCCGCACCGTCCACCCCCAGCCAGCCGCTGCGTAGCGGCACCGCCCCGGCATCCGACAATGCCGAGCGCCGCACCTTGGTCGTGGGCCGGGGCATCAGCGTGCAGGGCACCGTGCAGGATGCTGAGCGCCTTGTCGTGGAAGGCACGGTGGAAGCCAACATGATCAACGGCCTGGCCGAGCTTTCGATCGCGCCGGGCGGCGTGTTCAAGGGCGAGGTCGAGGTGGATAGCGCCGAGGTCGCCGGCACCATCGATGGCACGCTGGTCGCCCGGCAGACGCTGGTGGTGCGCGCCACGGGCCGCGTGCTGGGCACCGCGCGCTGCCGCCGCCTGCAGGTTGAGGATGGCGGGCAGATCACCGGCCGCATCGAGATGCTCAATGAAGGAAGCGCCCCTTAAAACACGTCGTGGCTCTTGCCAGATCACCCCGGCCACTGCGCCGGGGTTTTTTTGGGCCTATTCGCGGGCCAGCAGCCTTGCATTGATGAATTCCGCCACCCGCCCCGCCTTGAAGGCGGCGCGCAGGGCATTCTCGTCGTAATCCTCGCGCACCCAGTCGAGAAACGGCTTATGCCCCTCGCCGGTACGCTGGTAGAGGTGAAAGAACGAATCCAAAATCCCGGTCTTGGATTGGCGGATATGGCCATAACGCCAGGAAAGCTGGCGCAGCGCCTGCTTTGCCGTGCCACCTTGGATGAGGATGAACAGCCCCGCCACCAGCCCCGCGCGGTCGGCGCCGGATTTGCAATGGATCAGGGCCGGGGCCTGCATGGTGTTGATAATCCCGGCCAGGCGCAAAATCCGGTCCTTATGCGGCGCGCCGCGCGATTCGAAGGCCATGTCGTGAAACGCCAGCCCCAGCTTATGCGCCGCCTCGCGCGAGAGCGCATCCGAGCCGTTTTTGGCCTGGCCGCGCAGATTGATCAGCGTTTTCAATCCAAAGCGGCGGGTAAAAGCGCGCAAATTGCCCGGGGTGGGATGGTTGGAGCGGTACAGAATCCCGGGCACCACGGTATGAAAATTCGTCCATCCCAGGCGCAGGATCGCATGGTCGATGAAAAGCGCATCCAGCCAGGCATTACGTCGGCCCTTGCGCGTGGCGAGATCGCCTTTGAAAATCGTATCCATAGCGGCCTGACTAGCGCATTTTTCCCCCGCCCAAAACTGTGCTTAAACCCGCCCTCAATGACCGACCATCCCGCCAGCGCCCCCCTCATCCGCCGTTTGTGGCGCGACCATGTGAAACATTATAAAGGCCGCATCGCGCTCATCGTGGTGATGACGCTGGTTATGTCCGGCACCACGGCACTTTACCCAGCGCTGATCGACTGGGCCTTCACCATGTTCGCGCATAAGGACCCGCGCATCCTCTACCAAGTGCCGCTGATGGTGCTCGCCGTGACGGCGGTGAAGGGGATTTCCATGTATTTCCAGGCGGTGCTGACGCAGGACATGGTGTTGCTGGTGATCCGCCGGCTACAAAACGCGATGTTCGGGCATTTAACCGACGCGGCACTGGAACGGGTGGAGCGCGAGGCCCCGGCCCAGCTCGCCGCGCGCTTCACCACCGACGCCACCGTGATCCGCGAGGCGATGACCCGTGCCGTGAATGCCGTGGCCGATGCCGCCACCGTGGTCGGGCTGGTGATCACCATGTTCGCCATCGATTGGCGCCTAAGCCTGATTGCCGCCCTGCTCTACCCGCTGGCCGGGATTCCGGTGGACCGGATCGGCCGGCGGATGCGCCGCGCCTCGGGCGGGATGCAAGAGCGCATGGGCGAGGCCGCCGCCATGCTGAATGAAAGCTTCGCCCAGGCCCGCGCTGTGCGCGCCTATGGGCTGGAGGCGCTGGAGCGCCAGCGCGCAGCGCAAACCTTCACCGCCCTTTATAACGCGCTGATCCGCATGATCCGCGTGCGCGCCCGGCTGGACCCGATTTTGGAAGTGCTGGCCGGCGTGGCGGTGGCACTGGTGATTGGCTTTGAGGGCTGGCGCAACGCCACCGGCAATGGCGGGGTTGGCAATTTCATGGGCTTTGTCTCGGCCCTGCTCATCGCCTCGCGCCCGTTGCGGGCCCTGGGCACCATGAATGCCGCCATCCAGGAGGGGCTGGCGGGCCTCGCGCGCGTGTTCACGGTTGTGGATGAACCCCCCGCTATCGCCGATGCGCCACATGCCATCGCCCTGCCCGCTGGGCCGGGCGCGCTGGCGTTCCAGGATGTCACCTTCACCTACCCGGATGGGCGGCCGGGCCTGAAAGGTCTCAGCTTTACCGCGGCACCGGGGCGGATGCTGGCGCTCGTCGGTGCCTCGGGGGCTGGCAAATCCACCGCCCTGGCGCTGATCCCGCGGCTTTATATGCCAGGCAGCGGGCATATTTTCATCGATGGCACCGACATCGCCAACGTCACCCTTGCCTCCTTGCGCGGCGCCATCGCCTATGTCGGGCAGGAGGCGCTGCTGTTTGACGATACGATCGGTGCCAATATCCGCCTGGGTCGGCCCGGCGCCAGCGACGAAGATCTGTATGCGGCGGCCGAGGCGGCAGCCTGCGGCTTTATTCACGACATGCCCGAGGGCTTTGCCACCCGTGTGGGGGTGAACGGGCAGCGGCTTTCGGGTGGGCAGCGCCAGCGTGTGGCGATTGCGCGCGCGATTTTACGCAATCCACGCATTTTGCTGCTGGATGAGGCGACCAGCGCCCTGGACACGGAAAGCGAGGCGCTGGTGCAAGCGGCCCTGACCCGGCTACGGCAAGGGCGCACGACCATTGTGGTCGCGCACCGCCTGTCCACCGTGCGCGATGCCGATCAGATCGTGGTGATGGCCGATGGCCAGGCAGTCGAGGTCGGCACCCATGCCGACCTTCTAGACCGCGACGGCGCCTTTGCCCGGCTTGTCAGGGCGCAGGCCCTGGCCGCCTGATGCCGGTAGGGCGGCTTACCCCGCCGCCAGTGCCCTTTTGCCAATATCCCGGCGGCAGAAGCCATCTTCCCAGTCGATCGCATCCACCGCCACGTAGGCG
>JAKBBM010000086.1 GCA_021808545.1 Pseudomonadota bacterium
TGTAAAGATCCGGTCGAACACGCCAAGCAGGCTCCAGCGCACGAAACGATTGTAAAGAGTCTTGTGCGGGCGATAGGCTTTGGGCGCGTCCTTCCATTGAAGCCCGTGTTTGATGACGTAGATGATCTCACTGATGACCCGCCGGTCGTCAACGCGCGGCACGTCGTGCGAGAGCGGAAAGAATGGCGATATCCGCGCCAACGGGCGCTCGTTCAACAAAAATAAATCGGACATGACGAAGAACCCTGCGCCATGTTCAGAATCACGCTAACCCTAGCCGATGCAAAAAATTAATGGGTCCTGAGCCTAGGGTGAGGATGTGGCAGCCCGTCGTGGTGCTGCGCATGGTCTACGCCAGGTCAAACACGCAAATATCCCCGGAGCGCATCCGCATCGGCTGGGTGCCGGCCGCGCCATCGAACCCGCCGATTGTATAATGCTGCACCAGCAGATGATCCATGCCGCTCGCCTGGATGATGGCAGCATCACGGTAATAAGTGAGGGCGGGCGCGTGGAGCGAGCCCAGGATGAGCGAGCCGAGATGCCAGACGGTGAAATCCAGCGCCAGATCATCTGGCGCAACATCGGGGGTGGAGAAGCAGGCTAGTATGTTCTGCATCACATCCTGGTAATTCGTCAGTGTTTCGGCGCCGCCAAGTGCGGCCGATGACAGATGATAGCTATTCAACCTGATATGAACGTGGCCTTGGAAGCAAAGGATGGTTTAGAAATGATTTCTTTCTTAATAAGTCAGATTGTAATGTTTTGATTATGGATCTTTTAATGCCTCGGCTGAGTGGTAGCGAGTTGATTTCTGAAGTGATGCACATTCGGCCGAATCTTCCACTCATAATTTTGTCAATGTAGGATGAAAAGCCATATGATCTGGAATTAATAAGATCGTGAGTTTCCAGATATATTACAAAAACAAGTCCATCCGTCGAATTGCTCGATGGCATCCGCCATGCATCCCGTGGCAAGTTTTTTCTATGTTCCGCAGTTTCCATCTACATGAAAGATATTTTAAAGAATGCAAACGTGCAGCCTCTGCATACAAAGCTTATTAATCGCAGACATGCTTGTGCGTGAAATTGTAGAAATGTTGTGTCTGAGGCAAAAGACGCTGAACACCCGCAAGACTAGGATCCAAGAAAAATTGCAGACGCCGTCGCTCCCGGCTCTGGTCAAATACGCGCTCAAGCATGGTGTGGCATTGAATGATAAACCGTAAGTAATCGATGCGTTGCTTTGAAATTTATACCGCAAAGTCTGCTCTGCCACATTGAGCTGCGGCGGGCTTAGGCGCGTTGCTGTGTGGCATTGCCCATCTACTCCAGGTGGGTTGAGGGGCCAGTTTCGGGAAAGGCTTCCGCCCACGGGAATGACCAAAGTGGGCGCTATACCGCCATCACAAACCTCCCTGGAGGATCGCCATGTGCGCCCCTTCGAAATAGTCATGACCCGGGCTGGTCGCCAGAACCGGCACTCTCCTCCTGACTCCCCCTCCCCTCTGAAGAGGTGCTGATCTCCAAAGCGGTTTGAGACAACCAATGTGAGGGGCTGAATTTACCGGGCCCAAGTCCCTGGTTGCCCGCCCGCAAGATGTGCGGTTTTGGTAATCCCCTGAGCGATTCACTTTTCATCAGGCCGAGTCCGGCTTCTGTCATGGTACAGCCGTACAAATCTCGACTCGACTCTTGGGCTGAGTTGTGGATTTATTGTTCTTGTTATGTTCTCTTGTGCTCAGCCCGCTATTGCCCCTGCGTTTCCGGCATTTCTGCACGCCTGCCCAGCTGTGCATGAGCTGCGCGCGCCGGCGGGAACGGCGGCACATGCGGGCCTGGCGGCGTTGCTGCTGGGAGTGGTCTGGGGGACACGGCCTGTTCTGTGGGTGAGCACCATGCCGGATTGGTATCCGCCAGGGCTGGCCTGGGCAGGGGTTGATCCGGCCTGTTGCCTGTTTGCCCAGGCGAGGGACGATGCCGAAGCCCTGGGCGCGGCGGAAGTGGCTTTGCGCGGCGGCATGGCGGGGGTCGTGGCGTGCGAAGCCCTTTCGCGCCTGGCGGCCAAACGTTTGGCTTTGGCGGCAAAGCAAGGCGGCGGGTTGGGGCTGGTACTGCGCCACGCCCCGGCCCAAACGCGGGAGGATTCCACCGCCTTTGCCTCGCGCTGGATGGTGCATCCGGCCCCGGGCAGCCCCCATGCTCCGGCGTTACGGGCGGAGCTGCTCTACGCCAAGGGCGCCATGCCGGGGACGTATCTGTTTACGCTGAAGGAGGGATGGGATGCAGAAGCGCCGCTTTCTCTCCCTGGCCTGCGCCGAGCCGGATGATCTGGCCGCACTGGCGCTGTGGTGCCAGGCTTTTACGCCCCTCACCACGCCTGATCCACCAGACGGGGTGATGCTGGACATTACCGGCTGCGCGCATCTGTTTAGCGGGGAGACCGGGTTAATGGCACGGCTAGCGGCACGGCTCCCCAGTGCCCGCATGGCGGTCGCGGATACAGCCGCCGCCGCCTGGGGGCTGGCGCGCTATGGCAAGCCGGGCAACCCTGATATTTTGCTCCTCCCATTAGCGGCCTTGCGGCTGGCACCGGAACCCATCGCCCGGCTGCGCCGTATCGGCATTCGCACCATCGGGCAGTTGACACGCCTGCCACGGGGCGGGCTGGTGGCGGGCTATGGGCAAACGCCCGCCTTGCGGCTGGCCCAGGCGCTGGGTGAGGCACCGGAGGTCGTCCGCTTCATCACCGCGCCGCCGGAATGGCGCGAAGCGGAGTCGTTTATGGAACCGTTATGGCTGCCCGGGCAGTTACAGGCGGTACTGGCCAAGCTGGCGGCCCGGCTCTGCGCACGGCTGACCGCGGCGACGCTGGGCGCAACCTCGCTCACCGCCCGGTTTTACCGGGTGGATCGCGCTTGCCCGGCGATCCACCTTGCCTTTGCCGCCCCCTGCCGGGATGAAGCGCAAATCGCCAAATTGCTGATCGAAAAACTGGCGCAGGAGATCGACCCGGGCTTTGGCATCGAGGCGGTTGCCCTGGAGGCCCCGCTCACCGAACCACTGGCCCTGGTGCAACAGGATATGGGCGCCAAACCCCCGGATTATGCCCGCCCGCTGAACACGCTGCTCAACCGTCTGGGTTCCACCCGCATCTGGCGCGTGACACCGCATGCCTCGCATATCCCGGAATTCGCCACGGAACGGGTGACCGTGAAGGCCCGGCCCGTGGCGTGGCCCAAGCCGCATCATCCCCGCCCGCTGCGTTTGCTGAACCCACCGGTGCTTGTCACCGCGATTGCCCCGGTGCCGGATGACCCGCCGGTGCAATTCACTTGGGAAAGTAAAACCCACCGGCTGCGCTGGGCAACAGGGCCAGAGCGCATCGCGCGGGATTGGTGGGCGCACCCGCATGACTCCACCCGGCCGGAGGCGGAGAAAATACGGGATTATTACCAGGTGGAAGATATGGAAGCGGCCCGCTTCTGGCTGTTCCGTGCCGGGCTGCATGAGGGGGTAGCCGCACCGCGCTGGTATCTGCACGGGCTGTTCGCATGATGTATGCGGAGCTGCTCTGCCAGAGCGCTTTCTCCTTCCTGGAAGGGGCCTCGCATCCGCAAAACCTGGTGGCGCAGGCGCAAGCGCTGGGGCATGGCGCCATCGGCATTGCCGACCGCAACACAGTGGCCGGGGTGGTGCGCGCTTATGTGGCGGCGAAGGCGGCGGGGCTGCGCCTGCTGGCGGGCAGCCGGCTGGTGCTGGAGGATGCGCCGGATCTGGTCTGCTACCCGTCTGACCGTGCCGCCTGGGCGCGGCTCTGCCGGCTGCTAACCCTGGGCAAAGCTCGCGCGCCCAAGGGCGAATGCCTGCTCCGGTTTGAAGATGTTGTGGCCCATGCCGAGGGGCAGATTTTCATCGCGGTGCCGCCACCGGTACTGAATGATGCGTTCACCGCCTGGCTGCGCCTGGCCGCCGCCAAATTGCGCGGGCAGCTTTATGTCGCGGCGGTGCGCCGTTACGCGCCGGATGATCTGGCGCGGCTCACCGCCCTGCAAAACCTCGCGCAGGCTGCCGGTCTGCGCCTCGTCGCGGCGAATGACGTGCTCTACCATAGCACCGCCATCCGGGAGTTGCAGGATGTGCTGCGCTGCATCCGCCATGGCTGCAGCATCGAGCAGGGCGGGTTTCTACTGGAACCGCATGGCGAGCGATATCTCAAATCCCCGGCGGAGATGGCCCGGCTGTTCCGTAAATTCCCAGAAGCAATCAGCCAACAACAAGAGATTTTGCAACGGTTGGATTTTTCGCTGGACCAGATTTCCTATGAATATCCCGATGAGCCGGTACCGACGGGACTGACACCGGATGAGCATCTGGCCAATCTGGTGCAGGAAGGTGCCACTTGGCGTTATCCCGCCGGCGTGCCGCGGAAAGTACAAACCTTGCTGGACAAGGAACTCTCCGTCATCGCCCAGCTGGCTTATGCGCGCTACTTCCTCACCGTGCATGACATCGTGCGCCATGCGCGCGTGCAGAAAATTCTCTGCCAGGGGCGCGGCTCGGCGGCCAATTCGGCGGTGTGCTATGCACTGGGCATCACCGCCGTTGACCCGGCCGAGAGCGACCTGCTGTTTGAGCGTTTCGTTTCCGCCGAGCGGGGCGACCCGCCAGATATCGATGTGGATTTCGAGCATGAGCGGCGCGAGGAAGTCATCCAGTATCTCTATACCCGCTATGGCCGCCACCGCGCCGCGATCGCCGCCACGGTGATCCATTACCGCCCGCGCTCTGCCATCCGCGAGGTGGCGAAGGTGCTGGGCCTGCCTGACGCCACCGCCGCGACATTGGCAGCACAAACATGGAACCCCGGCGATGAGCTATGGGGCGCGGACACGCTGCGAGAGGCCGGGCTGGATCCGGAGGAACCGCGCCTTAGACGCGCGCTGCTCATCGCGCGTGATCTGGTGGGGCTGCCGCGCCATCTCTCCCAGCATGTCGGCGGCTTCGTGCTTACCAAGGGCCGGTTGGATGAGAGCGTGCCCATCGGCCCCGCCGCCATGGCCGGCCGCAGCTTCATCGAATGGGACAAGGATGACATTGACGCGCTCAAAATGATGAAGGTGGATATACTGGCGCTGGGGATGCTCACCTGCATCCGCAAATGCTTTGCCATGCTCGGCATCCATGACCTCGCGGACATCCCGCCCGAGGACAGGGCCACCTACGAGATGTTGAGCCGCGGCGATTCCATCGGCGTGTTCCAGGTGGAAAGCCGGGCGCAGATGAACATGCTGCCGCGCCTGCGGCCAGAAAAATTCTACGATCTCGTCATCGAGGTCGCCATCGTCCGGCCCGGGCCGATCCAGGGGGATATGGTGCACCCTTACTTACGTCGCCGCCAGGGCAAGGAGGCAGTGAGCTACCCGGCCCGCGCCAGCGGCCAGCCAAATGAGCTGGAAGAGATTTTGGGCAAAACTCTGGGCGTGCCTTTGTTCCAGGAGCAGGCCATGAAGATCGCCATGGTGGCGGCAAAATTCACGCCCGAGGAAGCCAACGGGCTGCGCCGGGCGATGGCGACTTTCCGCAATCTCGGCACCATCGAAAAATTCAAAACCATGATGGTGAGGCGCATGGTGCAACGCGGTTATGAGCAAGGTTTTGCCGAGGCCTGTTTCCGGCAGATCGAGGGGTTTGGCTCTTACGGGTTTCCCGAGAGCCATGCGGCAAGTTTCGCGAAGCTGGTTTATGTCTCCGCCTGGCTCAAATGCCATCATCCGGCGGCTTTTGCGGCAGCACTCATCAACGCCCAGCCAATGGGGTTCTATGCCCCGGCGCAGATCATCCGCGACGCCCGCGAGCATGGGGTGGAAGTGCGACCGGTGGATGTGAATGAGTCCGCCTGGGACTGCACATTGGAAGGCGGCGCGCTGCGGCTGGGCTTGCGGCTCGTAGACGGGTTCCAGCAAGGCTGGGCCACGCAACTGGCCGGGCGGCGATTCACTAGCATCGAAGACCTGAACCTGTCCAAAGCAGCTCTGGAAGCCCTGGCCGCTTCCGGCGCACTGGCCAGTCTGATTTCTGGCCGCCGCGAGGCGTTATGGCAGGTGGCTGTGCGCCAGACAGGATCGCCGCTGATTGCCCCATGCGCCGCACCGCAAGCCGAACTGCCATTGATGAGTGCAGGCGAGGAAGTGGTGGCGGATTATCGCAGCTTTGGCCTCAGCTTGCGCGCTCACCCCTGCGCGCTGCTGCGCGACAAACTGGCGGCAGCCAGTGCCGTGACCTGCATACAGGCCACCCAGGCCCGGAACGGGACAAAATTGCGCGTGGGCGGGGTGGTGATCGTCCGCCAACGCCCCGGCACGGCCAAGGGCACGGTGTTCATCACCATTGAGGACGAGACCGGCATCGCCAACCTCATCGTCTGGCCATCGCTGGTGCAATCCTTACGGCAAAAAATCCTCGGCGCCACGCTGCTCATCGCAGAAGGGCGGCTGCAACGTTCAGAAGAAGGTGTCACCCACATCACCGTCGAACGCCTGGCCGACCGTTCCGGCTGGATCACCGATCTCGACGCCCCCGATGCCACGCCGCCCCCAAACCGGCGCCCCGGCCACCCGCGCCAGGAGCGAATCATTGCCAAAAGCCGTGATTTTCACTGAGACGTGTCCCGGGAATTCCATCGAGGATGACCCGCCTATTGGTTGTGGTTTGGGTTTGGTGAAGCGGTCAAAGGCAGACTTTTCTCCTTTTGTTTTTGATTTTCTGATGTGGTGTGTGGCAACGCCTGGCTGGCAGCTGACGCCTCTCTTGCTGCCTCCAGCGCAGCCGCGATATCGCCAATCGACCGGAAGTGCACGCGCGAAGGAGTCTGGAGCCGGATGATTTCAGATCGAATCACGAAGTGATCCGCTCTAAAATCTGAATCCGCCTCTAAAACAATGAGATAGATGGCGATTCAGACTTCAGGCTCGCTCGTAAAGTGAGCGAACCTAAAGCCATCGCGCTCTAATTGTTGGGATTTTCAAACTTACCCACTACCGCGATTCCCAGCCCTTTGAAAATAGGGGCTTTCACTGCATCGAACAGAATGGCGAACAGTGCTGCTGCACCGGTGATTTCCGTGAGAAGCAGGGCGTTTAGCGGCGGTGTCAGCCAGCCTGTCAGCGCGACAAGGACACCAATGCTAATATCCAACGCGCTGGAGGCCAGCACCCAGCCGCCCGGCATGGATGACCACATCCGCCGGCGTTCACGCACAGTGTAGACAGTGATTTGGGCATCGATCACCATCGTGAAGAAGGCAAGCGTGCGAAGCGGTCCGATCTGCAGCTTCAGCTCAAATTGCCCGAAGGCCAGCACACCGATGAGGAACACCAGCTTGACCAAGCCGAGCAGCACGGCCGCCGCGCTGACCGGACCGATCCGCCAGAGTTCTGGCCGCGCGGATGGAAGGGCGCGGTCGGTCGTGAGCGACATGGTCAGAAAATCGTTCACCACAAGCAGCAGCACCATCAACATGGGCGTTAGCACGGCGTGGCCGGTCATCAGCAGGCCAGCGGCAAGGAACAGCACCAGCTCAATTTTTCGCAGCAGTGCATTCATCGTGTAGGTCAAAATACGCTGAAACGTAGCCCGGCCTTCCTTGATCGCGATCACGATCCCGCCGAGTCCCGGCTCGGTCAGCACCAGCCCCGCCGCTGTTTTCGCCACATCCGTGGCCGAGGACACGGCGATGCCAATTTGTGCCTGCCGCAGCGCGGGGGCATCGTTCGCGCCGTCACC